>JAZQHN010000174.1:0-17305 GCA_045540615.1 Clostridia bacterium | reverse complement strand
TGTTCTGAACCTTTTGTTGACGATAATAAAATCGGCATGACGGGACTTTCCTACGGTGGATTTTACACAATGATGGTGGCAGCAGCAGATACAAGGATTGTTTCTGCATATTCAAGCTGTGCCATGAATGAAAGATTTCGGTATGACTGGGGTGATTGGACATGGAAAAATTCCGGAAATACTTTTACAGATGAACGGATATGTGCGCTATGTGCTCCCAGACGTTATTATGGTGAAATTGGACGAAAGGACGAAGTATTTACATGAGATACGGCTCCTGATTTTAACAGTCTTGTAAAGCCATTCTATAAAAAATTCGGTTGTGAAGATGAGTTTTGTTTTCATATCCATGAGGATGGACACAGATTTGATCTTGATGATAATGCCGGATTTAATTTCTTTATGGAGAAACTTTGATGAATGAATTGTTGGGTGAATTTGGGGTGGGAATTCAGTATGAAAAAGAGGCAGATGAAATGCCTCCTGTTATGACCATTTCTCGTTATAAAAACGGATTTTTTTATGCTGTCTATTCTCCTGTAACTACAGTAAAAACCATTCTCAGTATGCCTCAAGGGGCACCTGTTTTGATGGGATATGATACAGTTGTGGACGGAAATCGAGCCTCTTATCATTTTCCCCGTGCGGAGCGGAGGGAATGCAGATCCTTTGTGACACAACAAAAGGGAAGGGTTCGTGCAAGAGAAGTGGCACCTGTCAGTATGCAGTATCGCAGAGCAATTGAACTGTCAAACTTAAAAGATGCAACTGTAAGGTATTATCCTGAATATCCGGGAGAAGAAATCGGTGCCAGTTTGAATCATACAGGTGACGGGTGTTTCCGGAAAGACCCTGTTACTTGGCATTATGATGAGAAAGAAAAAAGCTTCCTGTTTGAACATATCACAGGAGCTTTAAGAATTTATGAACCGATGCGCCGTCCCATTTTTGATTGATAGGCTTTGGGGGACAGTCCGGAATGTTTTTTAAAGGCCTTGGAAAAAGAAAAGCTGTCAGCATATCCGACCATGGCGGCAGTTTCAACGACATTAAAGCCTTTGCTCAGTAATTTTTCGCCTTCTTCTATTCTCTTTTGAATAAGAAATTGCTGAATTGTTTTCCCGGTTTTCTCTTTGAAAATACGGGAAAGGTATTTTCGGTCAATACGAAGATGCTCGGCAATTTGTTCAATGCGAAGGCATTTGGAATAATAAATATTAATATATCCTATGACCTGATTGATGTAATCGGGTCTTTCTTTTTGGTCAAATAAACTGCAGTAAAGCTTGAACAGACAGCCGGAAAGGAAAGCGGATTGGCAGGAAGAAAAATGAAAAACTCTCTCCATTTCTTCAAAAAGCAATCCATCCATTTCAAAAACATCAGGCAGATGGTCAAAATCAGATGCCATATTTCCTACAAAACCAATCCAACTGTATTGCCAAGGGTGTGTAGAATCAGCAGTATATTTACAAACCTCTCCCGGACGAATTAAAAAAGCATTTCCGGCTGTAATATTGTAAGTTCCGTTAGGATTCTGAAAGGTTCCTGTGCCGGAATGAACATAGTGAATCAGATAATGATTTCGAATATGGGGTCCGTAGGAGTGACCCGGCCCGCAATGTTGTTGACCAAATTCAATAGGAGAAAAGTCGGAGCATTGATTGGATTGAATAATTAATGTACGAATCATAACATTACCTCTTAAAAAATAAGAGCTGCTAAAAATCATTTTAACAGCTCACTTTTTTACAGTTTTATTTCGTTGAGAGCATTTTTTGCTGCATTCAAATCACCATGCTCCAGTAATACAGAAATATCTGTGACCGATGTGGTGATGATCAAAGGTTCTATGCCCACTTTTGCCAATGCAGAAAACACTTTGGCTCCGTAACCGGGGGTTTGACACATTTTTTCATCCAGATATACAATCTTGGAGCAAGAGGATAACAAATCTGTTACCACACCACTTTCTTTAAAAATGCTCAAAGCGCTGATGGTGGAAACCAAATCTGCATCTTCAACAGTGAAGGATAAGTCAACCTTATTTTTATGAGCCTGAGTTTGAGTAATCATATCTACATTGACCCCGGCTTCTGCCACCGCACAAAACACCTTCGCAATTGTGGTAATTTGATTGGGGAGATTTCTTAAGGTAACCAATGTAATATTTTCTGAAGTTTCAATCATGGAAATTCCTCCTTTACAGTGTACGTACCAAATCCTCCATACTGTACAATCCCGGTTTCTGATTTGCCAAAAAGATTGCTGCACGGATAGAGCCGGTTGCAAACACTTCCTTGGATGCTGCAGAATGCTTCAATTCAATCACTTCATCCTTGCCTGCAAACAAAACGGTATGGTCGCCTACAATGGTACCGCCCCGTACTGCATGGATACCGATTTCGGAAACGCCTCTTTTTTGCCGTTTTGCATGACGGTCATAGGTATATTCTAAATGCTTTTGTTCACTTAAGGCATCTGCAATCGCCAAAGCGGTTCCGCTGGGGGCATCAATTTTTTGGTTGTGATGTCGCTCAATGATTTCAATATCAAAGTTTTCCAATACTGCCTGAGCCTTTTTTGCCAAATCAATTAAGAGATTGATTCCCAGCGACATATTGGCTGAGAAAAAGACCGGAATCTGTTCTGATGCCTTTTGAATTTCCAGTTTTTGTTCAGGGGTTAATCCTGTTGTTGCAATAACGGCAGGAATATTGTTCTTAATGGCAAATTTCAACACACCTGTTAATGCGGAAGGATGAGAAAAATCAATCAGCACATCCCCCTGTTCCTTATATTGTTCAAAGCTTTGATAAACGGGAAAAGAAAGGTTGCTTTCTTCCCGGGGATCAAATCCGCATACAACCCGGCAATCTTCGCGTAAGTCTGCTTGTTGAGCAATGGTACGGCCCATATGGCCGCATGCACCGTTTAAAATCAGGTTTATCATCTGTATTCCGCCTTTATGTTTATTTCAGTCCTGCATTTTTCAGAGAGTTATCAAGAAGTGTTATGTGATCCGGAGTCATGTCACAAAGAGGGAGTTTTAACGGACCAACTTCAAACCCTAACAGATTCATTGCGGTTTTTACCGGAATGGGGTTTACTTCGCAGAACAAAGTATTCATCAAGTCAAGATACTTAAGCTGTAATGCGGCAGATTCTTTTACTTTTCCGTCAAGATATAATTGACACATATCATGAACCTCGTCTGGAATGATATTTGCCGCCACGGAAATAACACCGATTCCGCCAATGGATAACAAAGGAACAACAATATCATCATTACCTGAATAAATATCAATTCTGTCACCGCACAGTTGCATCATTTTTGCAGCAATTCCCAAGTCTCCGCTGGCTTCTTTGATTGCAACAATGTTAGGAACGTCGGCAAGGACATTCATGGTTTCAGGTGCAATGTTGACTCCTGTTCTGGAAGGAACGTTATATAAAATAATCGGTAATGATACGCTGTTTGCAATTGCGGTATAATGAGCAATCAACCCTCTTTGACTTGCTTTGTTATAATAAGGGGTAACTAACAGTAAACCGTCTGCTCCGATGGATTCAGCATATTTGCTTAACTGAATAGCATAGGCGGTATCATTACTGCCTGTTCCTGCAATGACAGGAATTCTTCCCTTTGTTTGTTCAACAGAAAATTTCAGTACTTGCTCATGCTCTTCATTGGAAAGGGTTGCAGCCTCTCCTGTAGTACCGCAGATAATCAATGCGTCTGTATGGTGCTCAATATGGTATTCGATTAATTCTGCCAGCTTTTCATAGTTGACGGAGTTATCTTCTGAAAAAGGCGTAACCAGTGCAACACCGGAGCCTGTAAAAATAGGTTGTTTTTTCATGATAGCCTCCTAAAAATTATTCTTCGTTTTTATATTCCATTAAGCGTGCTGCAATCTGTACTGCATTGGCAGCAGCGCCCTTTCTGATGTTGTCAGCTACAACCCAAAGGTTGACACCGGATTCAATGCTTTCATCACGGCGGATTCTTCCTACATAAGTTTCATTGGTTCCGGCCGCAGTAATGGGCATGGGGTAAATCTGATTTTCCAAATCATCCTGTACCACAATGCCGGGTGCATTTTCCAACACTTCTCTTAATTCCTTCAAATCAAATTGTTTTTCAAATTCTACGTTGATGGATTCGCTATGACCATTAAATACGGGAACACGAACTGTAGTAGCCGTAATTCGGATGGAATCGTCATGAAGAATTTTTTGAGTTTCCTTAATCATTTTGATTTCTTCTTTGGTATATCCGTTTTCGGTGAATACATCAATATGAGGCAGACAGTTTCCTGCAATGGGGTAGGGGAATTTTTTGGGAGCTTCGCCCTTCAGACCATTTTCAAGATCTGTATATCCTGCCATACCTGCACCGGATACCGCCTGGTAGGTGGAATAAATAACACGTTTAATTTTATATTTGTCATGCAAGGGTTTTAATGCAACCATTGCCTGAATGGTAGAACAGTTGGGGTTTGCAATAATTCCCTTGTTCCACAAAATATCTTCAGGATTTACTTCCGGTACTACCAAGGGAACTTCCGGATCCATTCTCCATGCACTTGAATTGTCAATAACGGTAACTCCGTGTGCTGCCGCAATGGGAGCATATTTTTCACTGGTGGAACCGCCTGCGGAAAAGAGTGCGATATCAATGTCTTCATTATCAAAGGAATGCTCATTTAATTCCTCGACCACATATTCTTTTCCCATAAATTCGATTTTGGTTCCTGCTGAGCGGGCAGATGCGAACATGGTGTATTTGGAAACAGGCAGATTACTTTCCTGCAAAACCTTTAAAAAGGTTCTTCCAACCATTCCTGTTACACCAACTACTGCTACATGATACTGTTTCATGTTAATGAAAGCCTCCAATCAATTTCCGTTTATTACATATATTTATAATTATAATAATATTATCATTTTTTTGTCAGAATGTCAATGGTTTTTCGCAACCTTTTTCATATTTGACACTTGTAACAGAAATGAAAAAGGAAAAAGGAAAAATGTGTCGAATTTATTAAATATTATGGAATTTTTTTGTATTATGAACGGAATCTAAAGAAAAAGGATTGATTGATCAAATGAAAAAATTAGCTATAATTCTCTCGTTGCTTTGTCTTTTTATGATTGGAAATCGGGTATGTGCATATCATGTTCCGGAGTGTATTCGCGTTGGTTTGCGTTACGGCTCGGGGGCGGTCGGTCAGGTGGATGTGCAAAGCGATTGGGGTATCGCTATGGGATATTACAGTGGTGATACTTTTATTTCTCTGTACGAAAGTGCATCTGCGACCGGTACGATTATGCCCGTTTCCGGAACGGTGTATGTATCCGGATTATATGGTACGGCAGCAGAGGCGAGAGCGGTTTCTTCCACGGGTTTTTTGCTGTACCGTAACGGAGAATTTTGTGTGGCGTCCCGTGAATATGTAGACGGTTTTAATCAGATTGGCTTACCTGATTCCACCCTTGCTTTAGTGGTAAACGGTCAGGCGGAGTTTGCAGTAAGCGGAGTAAAAACTGCGGTGCATCACCGAGGAAGCGGCTTTGTCAAGGTGTTGGGGAAACAGTACCGTGACGGAATAGAGTTCATTCGTTCCGGTTCGGCTGTTACGGTGATTAATGTGGTAGGCTTGGAGCATTATTTATATGGCGTTGTACCGGGAGAGATGCCTTCTTCCTTTGAACCGGAAGCATTGAAGGTACAAGCGGTTTGTGCAAGAAATTATGCCATGAGAAGCTTGGGAAATTATTCTCAGTACGGTTTTGATGTTACTCCGGATACCTCCAGTCAGATGTATCTGGGTGTTTCGGGAGAAACACCTGCTACTACTGCGGCTGTGGATGCAACTGCAAAAAATATTTTGTTGTATAACGGAGAACCTGCTCTTACAGTATATTCCAGTATGAGCGGAGGTGCTACTGAAAATGTAACAAATGTATGGGTGAGTCCTTTGCCATATCTGTGCGGTGCGCCTGATCCTTATGAACATTGTGAAAATATCCGCGGAGGCACCTGGAGAGAAGAAAAAACACCTGAGCAAATTGCTGCAAGTATTGCAAAGGTAGGAAAAAACGTAGGTACGGTAACAAATGTTTCGGTAGAAGAATATACTCCTGCCGGCGGTGTATTAAGATTGAAAATTACGGGAACAGACGGAAGCTGTGAGTTTACGAAAGAAATGACAAGAACCGTATTTGGATTCCGCAGTCAGAAATATACAGTAAACGGCGGAGGGCAAATTACCACGCCGAAAGAAGAAACAATCGTTGTAACGGATTCAAGGAAGAAACGGTATAAAAATGCTAAAATTGGTGAAAATGCTAAAGAATTTATGACTGTTTCTCAAGCATTCAAATCAGAAACTCTTTTTTGGACAACTATGGGAATTACTGAGATTGAAAAAGAGCCTGTGATGGAACCAGTTACAACTGTCGCAAATACAGGGGTCAATGAAAACGGTGTGTTTGTGTTCGAGGGAAGAGGATATGGTCATGGTCTCGGTATGAGTCAGTGGGGTGCTCAGGGAATGGCGCAGGCAGGCTTTTCTTATGAGGAAATACTCACTCATTACTTCCCTGGAACCGTATTACAAAAATAGAAAGGATCTTCATTGTGAATGTATCAGATTTTCGGTTTGATCTCCCGGAAGAATTAATTGCTCAGCATCCTGCGGAACAACGGGACCATTCCCGCCTGATGGTGTTGAATAAAGAAACGGGAGAGGTTAGCCATAAAACATTTTATCAAATTAAAGATTATTTGCGTTCGGGAGACTGTTTGGTGCTTAATAATACCCGTGTGATTCCTGCCCGTCTTTACGGTGTAAAGGAAGAAACAGGAGGAGCCATTGAATTCGTTTTGCTCAAACGGATAGAAGGAGATGTCTGGGAGGTTATTTTAAAGCCGGGCAGACGTGCAAAGCCGGGAGCCAGATTTGTATTTGGTGACGGTGTATTAAAAGCGGAAATTTTAGAAATCGGAGAACAGGGAAACCGAATTGTTAAGTTCTATTATGAAGGAATTTTCGAAGAGGTGTTGGACCGTGTGGGAAATATGCCTTTGCCTCCTTATATTAAGGAAAAATTGCAGGACAAGGAACGATATCAGACGGTATATTCCAAGTATGAAGGCTCTGCTGCTGCTCCTACTGCAGGACTTCATTTTACCAGCGAGCTGTTGAACGAAATTCGCCAAATGGGCGTGGAGGTGCATTTTGTTACCCTCCATGTGGGATTGGGAACCTTTCGTCCTGTGAAAACTGAACGGGTAGAGGATCATCCCATGCATGCAGAATTTTATACTGTGCCGGAAGAAACGGCAGAAGCAGTAAACCGTGCTAAATCAGAAGGCAGACGAGTGATTGCGGTAGGAACCACATCGGTCAGAACTTTGGAATCTGCATGGGAAGAAAATAAGGGACTTGTTGGGAAATCGGACAGCACCAGCATCTTTATTTATCCCGGATATGAATTCCGTGTCATTGATGCTTTGATAACCAATTTTCATTTGAGTGAATCTACTCTGTTGATGTTAGTTAGTACTTTGGCGGGCAGAGAAAATGTGTTGAATGCCTACAAAATTGCAGTTGAAGAACGATATCGTTTTTTCAGTTTCGGAGATGCGATGTTTATTTGTTAAGAAATGAGGATGAAATAATGTCTTTTCAAGTATTAAAAACTATGGGTGATGCCCGTCGGGGAGTGATGGAAACGGTACATGGCACCATTCAGACTCCTGTGTTTATGAATGTAGGGACTCTGGCGGCAATCAAGGGGGCAGTATCGGCTCCTGATTTAAAGGAGTTAAAATGTCAGGTAGAGCTTTCTAATACCTATCATTTGCATCTTCGTCCGGGAGACAAGATTGTAAAGCAAATGGGCGGTCTTCATAAATTTATGAATTGGGATAAGCCTATTTTAACGGATAGCGGAGGATTTCAAGTGTTCTCTCTGTCCGGTATTCGCAAAATTAAAGAGGAAGGAGTTACCTTTGCCTCTCATATTGACGGTAAAAAAATCTTTATGGGACCTGAGGAAAGTATGCAAATTCAATCAAATTTGGCAAGCACCATTGCAATGGCGTTTGATGAATGTGTAGAAAATCCTTCCCCCTATGATTATACCAAGCAGTCCATGGAACGTACCATTCGTTGGCTTCATCGGTGCCGGGCAGAGATGGATCGGCTGAATTCCTTGGAGGATACCATTAATCCTAAGCAAATGCTGTTTGGAATCAATCAGGGAGGTACGTATAAAGACCTTCGTGTGGAATCCATGAAACGGACGGTGGAAGTTCCTTTAGACGGAATTGCGATAGGCGGTCTGGCAGTTGGAGAGCCTGCACCTGTGATGTACGAAATGATTGAAACGGTGATGCCTTATGCTCCCAAGGAGAAGCCAAGATACTTAATGGGTGTAGGAACCCCCGTAAATATTTTGGAAGCGGTGCACAGAGGAGTGGATTTCTTTGATTGTGTGATGCCCAGCCGAAATGCAAGACACGGTCATTTGTTTACTGAAAACGGAATTATGCATATGTTAAATGCAAAATATGAAACGGATGACCGTCCTATTGATGAACATTGCGATTGTCCCGTATGCCGTCAGTATTCCAGAGCATATCTCAGACATTTATTCAAAGCGAAAGAAATGCTTGCAATGCGACTTTGTGTGATGCATAATCTTTATTTTTACAATAATATGATGGAACAAATTCGTCTGGCAATGGATGAAGATCGTTGGGAAGAATTTTATCAAGAAAAACGGATGAAGTACGAACAGAGGGTGTAATAAAAATGTATGATACCATGTATGAAAAAGTAAAAAATGACCAGTCACCTTTTCATCAGAAGGTGTTGCGGCTAAATTACCATATTCCTATTGGTGAAGTTTATAAAGCAATTACCCGTTGTTTTCAGGCGGTAAAAGCAGAAGAAACGTTGATTTTCGCTCCCGATTTTTTAGAATGTGTCATTCCGGTAACGGAAGAGGCTTATACCGTTGCCCGTGACAGTTTTTACCAGGCGATGTTCTCTCATGTGGTACCTATGGGACAAAAATATCCGGGTGCCAGAACAGGTGTATTCGACCAAACAGAAAATTGGTATCTTCGCATTTTTGCGGAGGATTTGGAAGATGTCAGCGAAGGAGAATTCTTATGCGGTAATTTTGAATTATATGCTCCTGATGAATTGTTGGAAGCAGCAGAGCAAGCAGTAGCAAAAACGATAGAAGGTCACTTGCTCAAAGAAGGAGCAAAAAAATATATTGAGGAAATTACCGAAGCATAAAGGAATGAACGAAATGATAAAGAGTGAGAGGTTATCTCCATGGCTTATAGTTTTTGCAGGTGTTTTGTGGGGGACGATGGGTATTTTCGTTCGACATATGGAAGCAATGGGGTTTACTGCATTGCAGATTTCTGCGATTCGAATGACTGTTGCGGCAATTTTATTTTTGATTATTCGCGGAAAGGGAAAAAAAGAAAAACTTGAGAAAAAGGATGTTCCTTTGTTTGTCCTGACCGGGGTTGTCAGTATTTTTTTCATGAGTGCATTTTATTTTATTTCCATTTTATATAGTTCTATGGCAACTGCTGCAATTTTACTTTATACAGCACCATTTTTTGTTTTGATTGCTTCTGCCTTGCTGTTTAAGGAGAAAGTAACTTTTTTAAAAGGAATTGCTTTAGTGATTGCATTCGGAGGGTGTGTGATGGTAACGGGAACCGGAAAAGTGAGCCTTTTGGGAATCCTCTTTGGTTTATTGTCCGGAATCAGTTACGCATCTTACAGTGTTTTTGGAACAGTATTGTTAAAAAAATATATGCCTTTAACCGTAACAACGATATGTTTTTCTTTTGGTGCACTTGCTTCGTTGATTGCCTGTAATTTACCGAAAATGGTTTGGATTTTGGCAGAACACGCCTCCTTTGAAACTTTTTTTTGGTGTGTGGGGTTAGGGGTGATTACCGCTGCTTCTCCCTTTGTACTGTATACAGTAGGACTACAACACACCCCTGCAGGAAAAGCATCCATTCTTGCATTTGTTGAACCATTAACAGCAACTTTGCTCGGGATAATTTTATTTCGGGAAAGTGTAAGTTTCATCGGTGTGGCAGGAATTATTTTTATTATAATCGCAATATTTTTATTAAATCAGCATAAAAAATGAATAAGAAAATAAAAAAAGAAGAAGAAAATAAAAAATTTTCTTCTTTTTTTAAAAAAACTATTGCTATTTTTGCAAGTTTGTAGTATAATTATTTCAAAATATAAAAAAGAAAGAGGTAAAAACCATGAAAAAAGCATTAATTTTTGCAATGGCGCTGGTTCTTTGTTTCAGTTTTGCTGCGTGCGGCGGACAAAGTTCTGACAGTGCATACGTAATCTATTCAGATATTTCTTTTGCTCCCTTCGAATATCTGGATGAAGCAACCGGGGAGTACACAGGTGTTGATATGGATATCTTCGCAGCAATTGCTGAAGATCAGGGCTTCACCTATGAAATGAAAAACGAAGGCTTTAAGGCTGCTATGGGTGCAGTTCAGGCAGGTCAGGCTGATGGTATGATTGCCGGTATGACCATTACAGACGAAAGAAAAGAAACCTTTGATTTTTCTGACGGCTATTTTGAAGACGGTCAGGTTTTGGTAACTGCTGTTGACAGTGATATCAAATCTGTTGAAGATTTGAAAGGCAAGAAGATTGCAGCAAAGAATGGTACCATGGGTCTGGAATATGCAGAAAGCATTAAGGATGAATATGGTTTTACCATTGCTTACTATGAAGATTCTCCTTCTATGTATCAGGCTGTTATCAGCGGTGTAAACGATGCATGCTTTGAAGATTTCTCTGTAATCGGATGGGCAATCAAATCCGAAGGTGTTGAGTTGGCTACTGTTGGTGATGTGATCAATCCTGCGGCTTATGGCTTTGCTGTAAAGAAAGGTCAAAATGCTGAATTGATTGAAAAATTCAATGCAGGTCTTGCTAATATCAAAGCAAACGGAACATACGACGAAATTTTGGCAAAATACGGATATTAATAAAACAGAGGTTGAGGCACGGTAGCCAAAGCTTCCGTGCCTCTCTTATTATGGTGATGGTATGAATTTTAGCAGAGTGTTGACAAATGCAACTCCCCTTTTGCTTGATGGGGTAAAGATGACGGTTTTGATTTCATTGGTTTCCATTGTAATTGGAATTGTGATTGGTTTGCTTTCTTGTTTGATGGCAATTTCAAAAAGCCGTATCTTAAAAACGATTTCTAAGGTATATGTCTGGATTATCCGTGGAACTCCCATGATTGTGCAGGCTATTTTTGTGTTTTATGGTATTCCTCAGATTATCAGCATGCTGACAGGAACCTTTGCGTTTTCTCCCACGATGGCGGGTATTATTACATTAAGCATGAATGCAGGTGCCTATCTTTCTGAAATTTTCAGAGGCGGTATTGCTGCTGTAAACAAGGGGCAAATGGAAGCGGCAAGAAGTCTGGGACTCAGCCACGGCAAGGCGATGACAAAAATTATTTTGCCTCAGGCATTTAAAATTGCATTGCCCTCTATGGTGAATCAGTTTATTATTACGATTAAGGATACTTCCATTTTGTCTGTCATCGGTCTGGCAGAGCTGACAAACCGTGCAAATACCTATGTGGGAAAAACCTATCAGTATTTTGAAACTTATCTATTCGTTGCAGTTTATTATTTGATTGTGATTTCAATACTGATGATTGTATCAAACCATTTGGAGAGTAAGATTAATTATGAACGTAAAAGTAGAAGTTAAAGAGTTGAAGAAAAGCTTTCATCATCTTGAGGTGTTGAAAGGAATTGATTTGAATATTCGGGAAGGGGAGGTTGTTTGTGTAATCGGACCTTCCGGTTCCGGAAAATCTACCCTGCTTCGTTGTTTGAATCTTTTAGAACAACCCACAGGCGGTACTATTATGGTGGACGGAGTACAGATCAATCATGCAAAAACCAATATCAATAAAGTAAGAGAAAATATCGGTATGGTATTTCAGCAGTTTAATCTGTTTTCTCATCTGACGGTAGAAAAAAATATTATGCTTGCTCCCGTGGAATTGAAAAAGATGACCAAGGAAGAGGCAAAAAAGAAATCTCACGAGCTGTTAAGCCGTGTGGGACTTGCAGATAAGGCAGATAGCTTCCCACATCAGCTTTCAGGAGGTCAGCAGCAGCGTGTTGCCATTGCAAGAGCCTTGGCAATGAACCCTGATATTATGCTGTTTGATGAACCTACCTCCGCATTGGATCCGGAAATGGTAGGAGAGGTTTTGGAGGTTATGAAGGAGCTGGCAGGCGAGGGAATGACCATGGTAGTGGTGACTCATGAAATGGGCTTTGCCCGTGAGGTAGCTGATCGTGTGATTTTCATTGATGAAGGGATTGTCATGGAAGAAGGAACCCCTCAAGAGGTATTTGGAAATCCGCAAAACCCCAGAACACGAGATTTCTTGAATAAGGTATTATAAATTTTATAAAATGAATCATCGCGAGGAAATAAATTGTTTCCCCGCGATTTTTTATTGCTTTGTTTCATATTGTTACAATTTTTAAGCGGAAATATGATATAATTAATTTAAAATAGGACGAAATTTTCATTATTGTTGGATATTTTTATAGTTGCAACCATAAGAAAAACGGTAAATCGATAGGAATTTCATAATAATTTTACATTGATTTTATTATCACTTATAATAAAATAAAATTAAAAAGGGGGAAATATCCTCCAAAAAAAGGAGTGTGCAGATATGTACAAAAAAATGGCAAGCTTATTGTTGGTCTTGGTATTCGCAGTATCTATGCTGACAGCGGTTCCTGTCCTTGGTGCGGACAGTCAGAATGGTGTTTTCGGGGATTTACCTGCTCCCGATCCTTCTTTGACAGAAAATGTGATTGATGAATATCTTCCCAAGAATGGATTGTCCACGGAACTTGCAAAATACAGCTTTGATACAGAGGCTGATGTTGAAGCATGGACTTTGGCTGTCGCTAAAGGTAAAGTAACCGATGCAACCAAGGGAATGGATATCGGTGTAAACGGAACCACAGGTTCGATTAAGCAGACTGCAGGCGGTGTTGATTATCGTCCTAGAATTTACGGTCCCGATGTAATTTCTTGGAACCGCGGAAGTACATATACTATTACCGCATGGATAAAAGGTGATTCTGAATTTGAGATTAGCCCTTGGATTAACACAGGTGCCAAAATTTACTCTACAGCTGGCAACAACACCTATTTGGCTTACGGTAGAAAAAAATTGACTACTGAGTGGAAGGAATATACTTGGGAGTTTACAATTAGCGATATCGTTCAGAGTGGTGCAAGTGTTCCGTCCGTCCCTTCTGAGTTTTATATCAGAATGGGCGAAGACAACCCAGCTCATACCTTCTGGATGGATGAATTGGTGATTACAGAAACGATTCCCGGCTATACCAAGCTTGGCTTGATGGCAGAAACTACTCAGCTGTTTTCCAACGAAACTGTAGAGTTGGCTGTTGTCGGCAACAATGGTCAAGGGAACTACAAAGTTGCCAAGGAAGGCATGACCTTCCAAAGCTCTGATGAAGCAGTTGCAACAGTTGACGTAAATGGTGTTGTTACCGCAAAATCAAGCGGAACTGCAAGAATTGCTGTTTCTGACGGTGAGATCATGGGAACAATTGATATTATCGTAGAAGAAAAAACAAGCAGTTTACCTGATCCCGATCCTTCTTTGACAGAAAACGTGATTGATACTTATCTTCCGAAGGAAGGTGTGAACAAGGAAGTTGAATACAGCTTTGATACAGAAGCTGATGTTGAAGCATGGACTTTGGCTGTTGACACCGGTAGGGACACCGATAAGAAGGTAACCGATGCAACCAAGAGCAAGGATGCCGGTGCAAATGGAACCACAGGTTCGATTAAGCAGACCGCAGGCGGTCAAGACGCCCGTCCCAGAATTTACAGTCCCGATGTGATTTCTTGGAACCGCGGAAGTACATATACCATTACCGCATGGATGAAGGGTGAATCTGAATTTCAGGTTAGCCCTTGGATTAACACAGGTGCCAAAATTTACTCTACAGCTGGCAACAACACCTATTTGGCTTACGGTAGAAAAACATTGACTACTGAGTGGAAGGAATATAATTGGGAATTTACAATTAACGATATCCAACAAAACAATGTAATTAAACCGTTCGTATCTTCTGAGTTTTATATCAGAATGTACGAAGAAAATCCAGTTCATACCTTCTGGATGGATGAACTGGTGATTACAGAAACTATCCCCGGCTATACCAAGCTTGGCTTGATGGCAGAAAAGACTCAACTGCTCTCCAACGAAACTGCAGAGCTGACTGTTGTCGGAAACAACGGCAGAGCAAACTACAAGGTTGCCAAGGAGGGAATGACCTTTGTGAGCTCTGACAAAGCAATTGCAACAGTTGATGCAAACGGTGTTGTTACCGCGAAAGAAGCAGGTCAGGTAAGAATCGGTGTCACTGACGGAGAATATACCGGAACGATTGATATCACTGTGGAAGACAGTGTACAGGTGAAATATACTATTGGTGCGAACGGTTCTGTCAAGGTTGGAGACGTTGAAAAAGCCGACGGACAAACGGATCAGATTGCTGTAGGCGAAGATGTTACTTTGACTCTGATTCCAGATAAAGGCTACAAGGCAAAGGTAATGGTGAATGGTGAAGAAATCACAGTTCCTGATTCTAATGAGGTAACAGTAGAACAGATTCAGACTGATACCGAGATTGCAGTCAGCTTTGATCTCCTTCCCGTAACACCTTCCATTTCCGGAAGCAAAGCAGACTATATTGTAACAGAAGAAAATTATCATAATAATCAGCCTGCGTATATTGCGTACTATAAGATAACAATTCCTGCCAATGCAACCTTAAGTGAATACGGAATGTATTTCAACGAAAAAGACGGAGCAGAAGAAAATGCAGTACGTTTGGTAGCAAAGGGTAAAAATGATATGAATATGTTTGGCATTCGTGTGTTTGGTGCGGCAGTAACAGCTGATAAAGAATATGCCTTTAAAGGCTTTGCTGTCATTGACGATCAAGAATATACTGACTAAATGGCACAAAAAAAGGTGCGAGAGTCTGATTCTTTCGCACCTTTTTTGAACCTTCCAATTTCATTGGAAGAAATAAAACAGGGGAAATTTCCTCAAAAATAGAAAAGGAGAGTGCAAATATGTACAAAAAAATGGCAAGCTTATTGTTGGTTTTGGTATTCGCAGTATCAATGCTGACAGCGGTTCCTGTCCTCGGTGCGAGCGGTCAGAAAGTTGTTTCTGTAGAGATTGCTCATACCAAGGATTTGTACGCAAAGGATGAAACCGCAAAGGTTACCATTACAGGTGTTTCCGAAACAGGAGAAGCTGTGACGGAGTTTGAAAAGGTAACCTATTCAACAGATGATTCATCCACAGCAACGGTATCTGCAGACGGTACCATTACAGCTGTTGCAGACGGTTATACCGTTTTAACTGCAACTGTTACCAATGCAGATGGTTCAGAAGTTTCTGATAAGATACTGATTACGGTATATTCTGACAGGAAAATTGATAACTGTGATTCCTATACTGTTCCGAGTCCTGATGTGAACGACCATCTTGCGGTGGAAACAAGCAATATACGTACGGGTGCTCAGGCTGTAAAAATAAGAACGAAAGACACCGATGCGACTAAAATGAAATATGGCTACGATGTCGATATATCAAAGTTTACAGCGACACAAACTACAACTTCTGTTACAACCGGATGGTTTTACGATACCGGTGTAACTTCAGCCGTGGGAGATCTTGTGCCCGGTGCTGTTTATTTCCAGGGATTTGCTAATAATCATTACAAGCAGGAAGATGGTTCTTGGTCGACGACAGGAACAGGAACAAAGGTAGCATTTAATTTGTCCAGAATTACTGTAGGTGTTCAGGAACTTACAGATGGATATTATTATGTAAATAACGTAGATTATAAAGCCAGCAGAAGCGATGTACTTCCCGGCTTAGAGGTAGTAAGAGATATTGCAGATAAAGACGGAACCGGATATATTGGTGAGCCTGACAAGGTAGGAATCTTCTATACCGACGGGAAAGACATGCCTTTGGTTGAGAGAACCAAGGGATGGCATCAGGTTAGTGTTGTGATTGATATGGGAGCAGAAGGTGCTGCCAATATCGGAACCGCTAACGGAAGCACAAAGGTGTTCTTAGATGGTACATTGATTTTTGAAGAACAGTATGTCCCCAACGGATACAGTACGATTCGCGGAAGCTTCCCCAGTGCTACTGATGCTTCCGGTACAAAATATTTTGGATTATATGACGATTTCTTTGTTGCTAAACTTGAAAACCAAGACCGCATTTCCTATGCACAGGTGAAATACAGTGTTGGTGCAAACGGTTCTGTTAAGGTTGGAAATGCAGAAAAAACCGACGGACAAACGGATCAGATTGCTGTAGGCGAAGATGTTACTTTGACCTTGATTCCCGATGTAGGTTATGAGGCAAAGGTAACGGTAAACGGTGTTGATGCAGCTGTTTCAACCTCCAATCAGGTAACGGTCAAAAACATTCAGACCGATACCGAGATTGCAGTCAGCTTTGAACTCCTTGATACAGAAGAGGAAAATATGTTCCCTGCTCCCGATCCTTCTTTGACGGAAAATGTGATTGATACTTATCTTTCGAAGGAAAGTGTGAGCAAGGAAGTTGCAAAATACAGCTTTGATACACAAGCTGATGTTGACGCATGGGTTTTGGCTGTTGACGCAGGTAAGGATGAAGATAAAAAAGTAACCGATGCAACCAAGAGCATGGATACCGGTGCAAACGGAACCACCGGTTCGATAAAGCAGACAGCAGGCGGTATGGATTATCGTCCCAGAATTTATAGTTCTGATAAAATTTCCTGGAACCGCGGAAGTACATATACCATTACTGCATGGATGAAGGGTGATTCCGAATATCAGATGAGTGCATGGATTAACACAGGCGCTAAGGTTAGCACCAATGTTGGCAGCGGCACCTATCTGAGTTATGGGAAAAAAACTATGACCACTGAGTGGAAGGAATATACTTGGGAGTTTACAATTAATGATATCCTTCAGAGTGATGTAAGCATTCCGTCCGTATCTTCTGAGTTTTATATCAGAATGGCCGAAGACAATCCTGTTCATACCTTCTGGATGGATGAACTGGTGATTACAGAAACCATTCCCGGATATAC
>JAZQHN010000173.1:0-5371 GCA_045540615.1 Clostridia bacterium | reverse complement strand
GAACGACATGGCTACGATCCGACTTCCATTATCAACGAATTTGAACAGGACGGAACCATTATTTGCCGTAAAACAGTAATTGATTGGGAAAAAACGGATTACGAGCAGGTTTCGGCTTTGATTGAATTGCGGGTTACCCCTCAGATGGGGGAAGGGTTTGACAAAGTTGCAAAACGGGTGATGCAATACCCTGAGGTTCGTTCTACCTATCTGATGTCTGGTGGCTTCGACTTGATGGTGATTGTAGAAGGAATGACTATGAAGGAGGTTGCACTCTTTGTTGCCAACTGCTTGGCACCCATGGATGAAGTCATCAGTACAGCAACCCATTTTGTGCTGAGAAAGTATAAGCAAGAAGGGGTTGTGTTCGGAGCAGAGCATAAGGACGAAAGAAGTGTGATTACCCTATGAGTAGTTTTTCAATGGAAGGAATGATTTCCAAAAAGGTCAGTCATATGCAACCTTCCGGAATCAGAAGATTTTTTGATATTGTAGCTGAAATGAAGGACGCTATTTCTTTGGGAGTGGGCGAGCCTGATTTTGTAACTCCTTGGCATATCCGTCAGGCAGGTATTTTTTCTCTGGAACGGGGACATACTTATTATACCTCCAATGCAGGATTTATGGAGTTGAGACAGGAAATCTGTAATTATTTAAACCGTCGGTTTGAACTTTCTTACAATCCTAAAACCCAAACGGTTGTAACGGTAGGAGGAAGCGAGGCAATCGATCTTTGTGTAAGAGCGGTTGTGGAATCTGGTGACGAGGTGCTGATACCGGAGCCTTGTTTTGTTTGTTATTCACCCATTGTGGCTTTGGCAGGAGGTACGCCTGTCCCTATTGTTACAAAAGCAGAGGATCAGTTTCGGTTGACTCCGGAACAACTGAAAGAAGCTATTACACCACGCACGAAAATGCTGGTGCTTCCTTTTCCTAATAACCCCACAGGGGCAGTAATGGAGCGGGAAGATTTGGAGAAAATTGCAGAGGTGTTGCAGGGTACCAATATTGTGGTGCTTTCGGATGAAATCTATGCAGAGCTTACTTACGGAAACAAGCACGTTTCTATTGCATCTATTGACGGAATGTATGAACGTACTGTCCTGGTCAGTGGTTTTTCCAAGGCATATGCTATGACGGGCTGGCGTCTTGGATATGCTTGCGGAGATGAAGCAGTGATTGAGGCAATGACAAAGGTGCATCAATATGCTATCATGTCTGCTCCTACCACCAGTCAGCATGCAGCAGCCGAGGCTCTGCGAAACGGAGACAACGATATTCAAATGATGAAAAGCGAATACAATTACCGTCGCCGTGTGATTTTGGATGGTGTGCGAGACATGGGGCTGGATTGTTTCGAACCCTTAGGTGCTTTTTATATTTTCCCGAGCATTCAAAAAACGGGTATGACATCGAATGAGTTTTGTAATCGATTGTTGGAGGATCAGAAGGTGGCAGTCGTTCCCGGAGATGCTTTCGGAAAAAGCGGTGAAGGGTTTATCCGTTGCTCTTATGCGTATTCCATTGAAAAAATCAATGAAGCACTGAATCGGATGGAGCATTTTGTAAAAAAACATATTTAAGGAGTCAGTATGGTTTGTTTAAAGGCATGTAACAGTTACAACCAAGAAGAAATTTCCCGTGCAGTTGAGGGGATTTTGGATGCTTTTGGCGGGATAGAATCCTTTGTGAGCCGGGGAGATAAGGTGTTGATTAAACCAAATCTGCTGGCAGCAAAAGCAATTTCTACTGCCACCACTACTCACCCTGCTCTTGTAGCAGAAGTGGCAAAGCGGGTTATAAAGGCAGGCGGTCATCCTGTCATTGCAGACAGCCCCGGAGGCCCTTTTCAGAGTGCTTTATTGAAAAATTTATATCATGTATGCGGGATGGATAAAGCAGCAGAAGAATCGGGTGCAGAATTGAATTTTGATACTGCTGTAGTGGATATGGAATATCCACAGGGAGAGACCTGTAAAAATTTCGCTGTAATGAAGTCTTTTGCAGATTGCGATAAGATCATTAATCTTGCCAAACTGAAAAGCCACGGAATGACTTATTATACGGGTGGCGTGAAAAATATGTTTGGATTAATCGGAGGATTAACAAAAGCGGAATATCATCTTCGTTATAAAGAAAAAGAAACATTTTGCAATATGCTGGTGGATTTGTGTGAATTTGCTTCTCCTGTATTGACGATTATCGACGGTGTGGTTGGAATGGAAGGAGACGGTCCCTCTAACGGAACACCCCGTGCCATTGGTGTGATGATTGGTAGTAAAAGCCCTTATCTTTGCGATTTGGCAGCAATGAAAATTATTGGTGCTCAATTGGGAGATGTAATTCCTTTGGCATTGGCGGCAAAGAGAGGACTATGTCCTGAATATGTGGAAGACTATCTTTGCGGGGATGAGATTTCGCAATTTATGATTTCTGATTTTCAGTTCCCCGATACCAAATCTATTACCTTTGATGATCATTTGCCTAAGTTTTTAAGTAAACTTGCCAATCGGGTATTGTTGCCCTATCCAAAATATGATCATACCAAATGTGTGGGTTGTATGCATTGTAAGACGGTGTGTCCTGCAGATGCCTTGACCAAGAAAAAAGGGTATCCTTCTCTCAATAAACGAAAGTGTATCCGTTGTTATTGCTGTCAGGAGTTGTGTCCGAAGGATGCTGTCATTTTAAAGAAAAGGATTTTGTAAAAATGGGAATACATATTGTGTTGTTAGAACCTGAAATTCCTCAAAATACCGGAAACATTGCCAGAACTTGTGCGGCAACGGGAGCCTCCCTTCATTTGGTGGGGCCTATGGGATTTCAAATTGATGATAAAAAGTTAAAAAGAGCGGGTCTCGATTATTGGCACTTGCTTGATATTACTTACTACGAAAGTACGCAGGAGTTTTTTGAAAAGCATCCTGATGACGTGTTTTATTATGCCACCACCAAAGCACCTCAGACCTACTGCGATGTAGAGTATCCGGAAGATGTGTTTTTGGTATTTGGCAAGGAAACTGCCGGAATTGATGAAGCGATTTTAGTCAAAAATCAGCCTTGGTGTGTGCGGATTCCCATGGTTGATGATGCGCGGTCATTAAATTTATCCAATTCGGCAGCAATTATGGTGTATGAAGTGATGCGTCAGCACGGATTTTCTCAC
The DNA here is from genome assembly GCA_045540615.1 of Clostridia bacterium. Classification (GTDB taxonomy): domain Bacteria; phylum Bacillota; class Clostridia; order HGM11514; family HGM11514; genus SIG438. The sequence continues at coordinate 2,205 of JAZQHN010000173.1, read as the reverse complement.
CTGAAACAACAGGGTAGCTTAACAAAGTATGAATGGAGTTGAAACTATGAGCAAAATCAAAATTATTACAGATAGCAGCAGTGATATTCCACAGCATTATGTGGAAGAGTTGGACATTGCTTTGGTTCCCTTGACGGTGGATATTGATGGAGAACTGTTTTTGGATCGTTATGAAATATCTTCGGAACAATTTTTTGAGAAATTGGCGGTTTGTAATAATTTTCCAAAAACCGCTTTGGCAGGACCTGATATGTTTTTGAAGGAATACCGGAAGGCGAAAGAAGAAGGATATGAAGGTGCGGTTGTAGTGACCATTGCGTCTGTTGCCAGCGGAACCTATCAGGCGGCAAAGATTGCGGTGGAAATGATGAAGGAAGAAACCCCGGAATTTGAAATCACGGTAGTGGATTCTCAGGCACTTTGTTTTGCAGTGGGACTTCCTGTGATAGAAGCCGCAAAATTGGCAAAAAAAGGAGCATCCTTACAGGAAATTTTAGACAGAATCCATTATGTTCTTGTTCATTTCCATGCATATTTTACGGTAGATTCTTTAGAATATTTGAAAAAGGGCGGCAGAATCAGTGCTGCAAAAGCAATGCTTGGTACCATGTTGGATTTAAAACCCATTCTTTCTTTGAAGGATGGTCTTGTGGTACAGGTGGAAAATGTTCGAGGTGAAAAAAAGGCCATGAGCCGTATGGTGGAGCTGATTGCAGAACAGGTGGGAGATGCTCCCTTAGAATATGTGGCTCTCGGTCATGGTACTGTTCCCGGTAAGGTGGAATTTTTGGCAAAGAAGCTGGATGGAGCTTTAGGAATCAAGGAATATGACACCTTTGAGGTAGGTGTTGTGATAGGTGCTCATACAGGCCCCGGATTTTCCGCTATTTTTGTCATAAATCCTGAATTTACAAATGATTGGATAAAATAAGAAAAAAGACTTGAAATTTTTTCTAAAATAGGGTAAAATAGTATCATTGAGAATATTTTAACAAATAAAATTTTTATAGAGGTGAATGTTATGTACAACAAAAAGTCTATCGAAGACATTGCAGTAGCCGGTAAAAAGGTTCTGGTTCGCTGTGACTTCAATGTGCCCTTGGATGATGACCTGAATATTACTGATGAAACCCGTATCGTAGGTGCGTTGCCTACCATCAATTATCTGATGGAACAGGGTGCAAAGGTAATTCTGTGTTCTCACTTAGGAAAACCAAAGGGAGAAGCAATTCCGAAATTTTCTTTGGCTCCTGTTGCAAAAAGATTGTCCGAAAAACTGGGCAAGGAAGTTGTGTTTGCAGCTGATGCAAATGTAGTTGGTGAAAATGCAAAGGCTGCTGTTGCCGCTATGAAGGATGGCGACGTGGTACTTTTGGAAAACACCAGATACCGTGCAGAAGAAACCAAAAATGTTGAAACCTTCAGCAAAGAATTGGCTTCCTTGGCAGAAGTATTTGTAAATGATGCATTTGGGACTGCTCACCGTGCACATTGCTCTACCGTTGGTGTTGCGGAATTTATTGAAGGCGAAGCAGTTTGCGGTTATCTGATTGAAAAGGAAATTAAGTTCTTGGGTAATGCAGTAAACAATCCTGTTCGTCCCTTGGTTGCTATTTTGGGTGGTTCTAAGGTTTCCAGTAAGATTTCTGTTATTAACAATCTGTTGGAAAAGGTTGATACCCTGATTATCGGCGGCGGAATGGCTTATACCTTTATGAAGGCACAGGGTTATGAAGTAGGAAACTCTTTGCTGGAAGAAGATTATATTGATTATGCAAATGAAATGCTGGCAAAAGCAAAAGAAAAGGGAATCAAGCTGTTGCTTCCTGTTGATACTGTTGTTGCTCAGGAATTTTCCAATGACGCAGCATATAAGACTGTTTCCAATGGCGGAATTGAACCCGGTTGGGAAGGTTTGGATATCGGGGAAGAAACCATTAAACTGTACTCCGATGCATTGAAGGATGCAAAGACGGTTGTATGGAACGGACCTATGGGCGTATTTGAAATGTCCAACTTTGCAAAGGGAACCAATGCGATTGCCGAGATTCTGGCTGAAATCGATGCTACCACCATCATCGGCGGCGGTGACAGTGTTGCAGCAGTAAATCAGGCAGGCTTAGGTGACAAGATGTCTCATATTTCTACCGGTGGCGGTGCTTCTTTGGAATTCTTAGAAGGCAAAGTTCTGCCCGGTATTGATAT
>JAZQHN010000172.1:0-7456 GCA_045540615.1 Clostridia bacterium | reverse complement strand
AATTACGGTTTCATCAATATAATCTTCCCAATTATAAATATTCAATGTTGTTCTGTTATCGTTACACCCGGAAAATAATGTACAGATAACGCATAAAATGATTGTAAAAGTCAGAATTTTTTTCATTTTAAACACTCCTTTTCTGTTCCGTAGGATTTTTGCTGCTTACTTGACGAAGATTTGTTATAAACAATAAAACGAGTACAACCAAAAACATAATTGCAGATAAAGCATTAATTTCAGGCTTAATTCCACGTTTTGTCATTGTATAAATTAAAATAGAAAGATTTTGAACTCCTTGTCCTGTATTGAAAAAGCTAATCATAAAATCATCAATTGACAGAGTCATCGAAATTAACATTCCGGTAATAATTCCCGGTAGAATTTCCGGAAGAACAATCTTACGATAAGCGGTGGCATAGGTTGCTCCTAAATCAAGTGCTGCTTCGAATGTATTTTTATTTAGATGATATAGCTTTGGCAACACCGATAAAATAACATAGGGAACACAAAATGTTACATGTGCCATCAACAATGTAGAAAAACCTAATTGAATACTCAAAAATGAAAACAGGAGCATTAATGAAACACCTGTTACAATATCAGAATTCATCATAGGCAGATAGGTAACACTTGTAAATAATTTTCTGGTAAAGGGTTTTGAATGATACAATGCAATTGCCGCTAATGTTCCGATTACAGTTGCAATCAAAGAAGCAAAAACCGCTACAAGCATGGTTGTCCCTAATGCAGATAAAATACTTTCATTCTGAAAAAGGCTTTGGTACCATTTTAAAGAAAACCCACTCCACATTCCTCTTGATTTTCCTTCGTTAAAAGAAAAAACGATTAAAGTTAAAATCGGTGCATACATAAATAGTAAAACAAGATAAAAATACCATTTTGAAAACAATCGTTTTACCATACTGAAGGACCTCCTTCTTCATCAGAGGTTCGGTTGACAAACCACATACAAATTATGATAATTATCATGACAAAAATCGAAATAGCTGAACCAAAGTTCCAATTGCTTAATACACCAAATTGTTGTTCAATAATATCACCAATCATCGGAACTTTTCCACCACCAAGTAATTTAGAAACTACAAATGTAGTAACACCGGGAACAAATACCATGGTAATACCGGATATAATTCCGGGGACACTTAAAGGCAATGTGATTTTAATAAATCGAACCAGAGAATTTGCTCCTAAATCTGATGCTGCCTCCAACATGTTTTTCGGAATTTTGGCAATTGAAGTATAAATAGGGAAAATCATGTAGGGTAAAAGATTATACACCATCCCTAATACAACAGCACTTTGTCGATATAAAAACTGAACCTTTTCAAAGCCTAAGCATGTCAATAACTGATTAATTAATCCGCTGTTTTCAAGTAATGTCAACCATGCATAAGTTCTTAACAGAAAATTCATCCACATAGGTGCGATTAAAAGAACCAACAAAACTGTTTTCTTTTTAAATGTATTTCCTGCTAAAATCATGGCAACAGGATAACCGATTATTAAGCAGATAATAGTTGCCAATAAAGCAAGCCAAAGGGACCTCATCATAACGATCAAATAAGTCGGGTCTGCTAATTGACTGAAATTATAAAGAGTAAAGCTGCCATTATTATCAGTAAACCCGTAATATAAAATTAAAATAACGGGTACAATAATAAACAAGCTTAGCCATATAATAAAAGGAATATAAAATGCAATTTTATTCTTTTTCAATACTATCTCATCCTTGTAAATTAAAAATTAGGGGGAGTTGTAATCCACAAAATCTTTGCAGGTGACTTTCCTTTATTTATAATACAGTGAGGTAAATCAGCAGGGAAATAAAAACATTCTCCTTTTTTTACCTTGTATTTCATATTACCTAAACAAAGAAAAATCGATCCGTTTAAAATATATCCGAATTCTTCACCTGAATGTGGTGCATCCCACTCTGTATTTCCTCCGCTATCCAGATTCAAAATAATCGGTTCCATATCATTTTTCTGAGAATCTGAAACAAGCCAATGAATTTGATATCCGCTTTCGGTAAATTCTTTTACAAAAACGTCATTTTCGGTATAAACTACCTTTGGGGATAAATCTTCATTAAAAAAATCTTTGAAATTTGTACCTAAGCTCGAAAGAATATCTTCCAGTGTTGAAAGAGAAGGAGAAGTCTGATCTGATTCCAAAAGAGAGATAAACCCTTTTGACAATTCACATCTGTTCGCGAGCTCTGCCTGAGTTAAATTGTTCTTCAATCGAAGGTTTTTTAATTTTTTTCCGATTTTAATCATTTTAATCCTTCTTTCGTGTTTGATTTGTTATCATTAATAAGAATTAAAAGTTTTCTATTACTAAACCAAACAAACAATATTAAACCATATTTTTATTGAATTGTCAATAGATTTTACTAAAAAAAGAGTAAAAAAAATAAAGTTTGTAATAATGACTAACTTTTTATCCGTTACTGCTAAAAAAATGTTTGAGTTAATAAAAAAATTCCTCATAAAAAGAAGAGTTTTTAATCTCTAAATAACAATGATAACATACAATTTTCGTATGGCAGGGAAGAGCTTCTTGTTTTTCGATCATAATTTCGACATTCCTCCGGGTTAAAGGAAAACAAAGATTGAAATATTTTCTTCATAGATGCATGTGTCGAAAATCCGTTGTCTGTTGCTAATTTCGGATATGATTTTTTTGTATAGAACAATTCTTCTCTTGCATGCGCCGCTCTTACGATATCAATAATCTCTTTTACTGTCCTTCCGGTCGTTTCTTGAAATAACCGGCTTAAATGATTTGGTGTTAATAAAACACGTTCGGCAAGTTGTTGTATTTTAATTTTTTCATTATAATGGTCCATAATATAGCGAATAGAATTTATAACAGAAATGGATGCAAGATTTCCCTTTGTCATATCATCCCAAGAAAAATAATTCAGTTTATATAAGATGTGCTTTACAGAATCAAAATCAAAATAGCCAAATTGAAAATATCTCCATACAGAAGAAAACAGGAATTTAATTTCAAAATGTTGATTTTCCGGAACTTTAATAGAATCCGGAACAATAAAATCTTGTTGACGAAACATTCGAAAAGATTCATGATATGAAAATGGCTGTGCAATATTTTCATCAGTTTGAAGACATAGGGCAATTGTACGCTTCGGTTTGCTATTTTGAAAATCCGGTGTACAACCGGGAAAAAAGGATAATACATGGATTTCATCTATCAGTGGTTCTGTTTCAATCAAATGAATTTCAAACAGGGAAGAGGGGTGTTGAAAAATTCTGGTTTTTGGATATTTCGTCACAGTTGCCGTAAAGCGAATCCCGTTTATTTTATCCAAATTAATTCTATAAAACAATAGAATCGCTCCTTATGATTCGTTCTTTTTAAAATTTGCCAACGGATTTTTACTTACAGCCTGTTTCAATTGAGGATTATCTACATGGGTATAAATTTCTGTTGTAGATAATTGAGAATGACCTAATATTTCTTGCAACAACCGTAAATCTACATTACCATGTTGATACATTAATGTAGCTGCCGTATGACGTAATTTATGAACCGAATATTTGTTCGTGTCCAAACCGGCTTTTTGTAAATATTTTTTCACTAAATATTGAACAGTTTTGTCACTAATTCTTTGTAATCGTTTACTTAAAAACAGTGCATTACGGTCTTTTACTTGATCACGGGGACGAACTTTTAAATATGCCGAAATAGCACTTTGACATTCTTTTGACAAATAAACCATGCGTTCTTTATTTCCTTTACCTGTAATAATAATGGTATCATCCTGAATGTCAGTTAAATTGATATTCACTAATTCAGATAAACGCATACCACAGGTTAAAAATAATAATAGAATTGCATAATCGCGTTCTTTAAAATCACCGTCTACAGAATTCAGTAATTGTTTGCTTTGATCTAAATTTAAGTATTTCGGCAATGCTTTTTTTAATTTCGGTGAATCTATATTTTGTGCTGGATTTTCTGTCAGTAATTTCTGATTGCCGCAAAGATATTTAAAGAAACCTCTGATACAAGAAATTTTTCTTGCTCTGGTATTTGCATTGTTATTTTTTTCTGAATCTAAATAGAAAAGGTATTCATATAAATCTGTAGTAGAAATTTCTGAAATGAATTTCAAATCTAACTCTTGAGGAGCAACAGAAATTTTTTTAAACATAATTAAAAAAGAAAACATGTCTTTTAAATTCAAATAATACTCTTGGGCAGTTTTCGGAGAATTGCCTTTGATTGTTCTGATATAATGCAAGTAATCACGCGCTAATGGCGGCACATCTATATAATCAAGCATAAAATCCTCCCCTCAATTATACAAAATTTTTATTTTGTATAATTATCATTAAAATTTTACTATAATTATTATATCCTATTCTTGTTATCTTCTCTTTTCAAATTCATTAAAATTTAATTACAATTTGTTTTGCCGAATAGATTCGCAGCTTTTTTCTTGATAAATAAATTTATTTTTGGTATAATGGATAAAAAGGAGTTGAAAATCGTGCAGATATTAATTGATGCTGATGCATGCCCTGTTATTCTGGAAACTCTATGGATTGCAGAAAAATATCAGATTCACTGTATTGCTTTTTGTGATACATCTCATATCATTTCAAACGACAATTTAGAAACAATCGTTGTTTCTAAAGGTGCAGACAGTGCTGATTTTAAACTTTTGAACACCATAAAAGAAAATGATATTGTTGTAACCCAAGATTACGGTCTTGCAGCAATGTGTTTAAGTCGAGGTGCCTCCCCTATCCGCCAGGATGGATTGCTTTATACAGAAGATAATATCGAAGGATTACTTCAAATTCGATATACAGAAGGAAAAATTCGCCGGGGTGGCGGCAGAACAAAAAAACATCCTAAAAGAGATAAATCGGAAAACAAAAAGTATCTGGATAGTCTTGAAAAACTTATTATTTTTCAAATTTCAAGTTGTTGAAACAGATTTCTTCCTGTGTTATAATTGCCTTAAAGGAGTGATTTTGATGATTATTGGTTCCGTGTGGCAGAAGGCTATGCAGAACGCGTCTCTCATTCACAAGGTTACATTTTGGGACCTGCTACTTTTTGTCTGTCCCGATACGGGAAATACAATAATAAATTTATATCCCTTTGTCACCCAATCATGAATTACATTCACAAAAAAACTGGTCACGCAGTAGTATTGGCTGTGATTCAAGTCGGTTTAATATTATATCACTGTAACCATCGACAAAAAACGTCTTGACGTTAAACTCATTTTCATATATAATTATAATAGACAGAACAATTTTAAGGAGGAACATTATATGAGAAATTATTCGGCAATTACTCCGGAAATTTATTCTTTAGCAGAAATTTGCAAGCAAAACAGTAATATTGACCCAAATCTTTACCAGGTTCATCAGGTGAAACGCGGGTTACGTGATTTAGATGGAAAAGGGGTTGTAACAGGTTTAACAGAAATTTCAACCATTATTTCATCAAAAAATGATGCTCCCTGTGAAGGAGAGCTTTATTACAGAGGTTGCAATATTTATGACTTGGTAGACGGGTTTATGAAAGACGACCGATTTGGATTTGAAGAAACCGTTTATCTTCTTTTATTCGGTATGCTTCCCAATCAAAAAGAATTGGAAGATTTTTACCGTTTATTGGTTTCATACCGTACCCTTCCCACCAACTTTGTTCGGGATGTCATCATGAAAGCTCCCAACCAAGATATCATGAATTCCTTGGCAAGAAGTGTGTTAACATTATATTCTTATGATAAAAATGCCAATGATACCAGTCTGCCCAATGTATTACGTCAATGTATTCAATTGATCGCAAACTTTCCTCTTCTTTCCGTTTATGCATATCAAGCATTTCGGCATTACGGAAAAGGAAAAGGGCTTTATATCCATCATCCCGATCCCGCTCTTTCTACTGCAGAAAACATTCTGCGGCTATTGCGTCCTGATAAAAAATACACTGCTTTGGAAGCAAAAATCTTAGATTTGGCTTTGGTGCTTCATGCAGAACACGGAGGCGGAAATAATTCCACCTTCACCACCCATGTGGTAACTTCTTCGGGAACAGATACCTACTCCTCTACCGCTGCTTCCCTTTGTTCCTTAAAAGGGCCCAAACACGGAGGCGCAAACATTAAGGTTACCCAAATGTTTAACGATATGAAACGTCAGATAAAGCATTGGGATGACGAAGAAGAAATTAAGGGATATCTTACCAAGCTTTTGGACAAAGAAGCTTTTGACAGAGCAGGACTCATCTACGGAATGGGACATGCTGTCTATTCTCTTTCTGACCCAAGAGCCAATATCTTCAGAGGATTTGTAGAACAGTTATCCCAAGAAAAAGGAAAAACAAAAGAATTTAAGCTCTACTCTCTTGTAGAACAGCTTGCTCCTAAGGTCATCCAGGAAAAACGAAAAATATACAAAGGAGTCAGTGCCAATGTGGATTTCTACAGCGGATTTGTATATTCTATGTTAGATTTACCTGAAGAATTATATACTCCTGTATTTGCTATTGCAAGAATTGCAGGCTGGAGTGCTCACAGAATGGAAGAATTAATCAACGCCAACAAGATTATCCGACCTGCGTACAAGTCGGTATCTAACCCCATGACTTATCTTCCTTTAAAAGACAGATAAACTTTTAGACAATAGAAAACGAAGACCTCATTTCGAAGTCTTCGTTTTTTCATAATTATTTTTTTAAAGAAGCATTATACTCATCCAAGGATATGACTTTACCCGTTTTTCTGGATTCCTCTGCTGCAAATGCAATCATATGATTTTTCACGGAAATACCGATTTCACTCAATTGCTCAGAACAGAGATCATTTACAATATAATCATAAAGGGCATTGATAATTCCGTTATCTCCTCCGCCATGACCGCTTTCAATGGTATTTCCCATGCTTTCAATATCAATCGAAGCATGTTTTCTGTCAGAAAAACGATATAAATCAACTGTCTTACTATCCCAGAAGCCTGTGGAAATTTCGCCTTTTGTTCCCATGATACGAATAAAACGACCGCCTTCATTAAAAGCACACATATTGAAATCTGCTACTGTACCGTCTTCAAATTCCAAATTAACAACCTGATGGTCTACAACGTCGTTATCACATTTGTAAACACATTTTCCATATTGGGAATGCTTCAAGGCATAAATAACATCTTCATCGGTAGGATAGGATTTTTGGGTTGCAGCACCTCTGAACCAAGAATTTTCGCAATCATCAATGTACAGCTTTTTTGCATCATAAAAACAAGTTTCCTGATGAGGACAACCATCCAGACAGTATTCCGGTGCCCCTTCAGGAGCATTTTCTTTTGTAAAGTAGGTCAAGGAGCCAAAGGAACTGACACGTTTGCATGGCTTTCCAACCAACCATTGCAAAGTCGGAGGCCAA
>JAZQHN010000171.1:0-1627 GCA_045540615.1 Clostridia bacterium | reverse complement strand
GTTGTTGGGGAAGAACCCGGCCAGTATCCTCAGAGTGCTGTTGATAAGTTGACTGCTGCACTGGAAGATGCAAGAACAGTTGCAAATGATTCCAATGCATATACTTTCCTGGTAGAACAAACCACTGCTGCTTTGGAAAATGCATATGATGTATTTAAAAACAGTGCAAACAGTCTGTTAAGTAATGTTGATGCGGATAGGATTCCTTTGAATCTGATGCTGAAGGATCAGAAAAACTGGAAGGTTGCTCTTACAGAAGACATGAGCTTTACCGAAGATGGTTCTTTGGTATTTGGCGGAGCAAGCAATACATTGGTTTCCTATATTGGCAAGAAATTTGCCAATACCGAATTCTCCTTTAAGTTTAAGGCGGAAATTCCCAATCCTAACGATTCCAATGCAGTAAACTCCTGGGTAGGAATTTACCTGAGACAGGATGATACTGACGGTATGGTTTGGACCGGCGGAAGAACGGGCTTCATGGTTGATTTGAAACAACACCTGATTCAGTTGCAAAAGTATCCTACTGCAGGAACAATTGCGGATTCTATCCTGAATGATAAAAAGATTGTTATGGGTCAGGAATATGTAATGACTGTTGGTCTTTTCGATCTTCCCGATTCTGAAAAAATGTTGTTTGTACTGACCATGGATGGAGAAACTATTTATTCCAAGGAAGTAACCTACGATGATTTGTACGGTACCGAAGGTTATCTGGCGTTCAACGCAGGAAATAATACTAAGGTAACCATTTCTCCCATTTATGCAGATACAGAACGTTTGGAAGAAGCTGTTGCAAATGCAGAAAGCTTTATGGAAACTGTAATCGTTGGTGACGGCTACGGTGAATATTCCGAAGAAATAATTGATGCATTGAATGATGCAATTGCTGAAGCTAAGAAATTGGCTGAAAATGAAGATGCAGCACAGTCTGATGTAGACGCTGCAACGCTGACAGTTCGTCAGGCATTGATTGATGCAAGAAATGCAACCTCTGCAGAAGGTAAGGTAGCTGCAAACGGTGAAGTAGCAATCAATTACAATCATCCTACTGCAACATTGAATGTTGAAAATGGGGTGAAGGATGTCGCAGTTAAGCTTGATCAGGCTCGCGAACTTCCTGAAATCAAGATTGTATCCAAGGATATGGAAATGACCATTCCTGCAGGAACCGTTGTTGCAGATGACTTTAAAGCACCTTTGCTTGGTTCTGCACCCAGCGGTAACTTTGCAGCAGGGGAAGTGAGCAAGGTATACGGCGAAGGATCTGAATTGGTAGCAACCGATGTTCCTGTTCGTATCGTCCTGAAGGGTGAAGCAGGCAAGAATGTTGCTTACAAAGCTGAAAATGGTAAGTATACTTTGGTTTTGAAATCCTTGAAGGCAGATTCTGTTGACGAAGCAATTAAGGCTTTGGACGGACAAAAATATCTGGCAGTAAAGGTAGAAGACGGAAACGATTTGGTTGTTTACAGCTATGGAATTACAGAGCTTGTTACTTATGAAGCGAAAACAGAGTCACCTACTCCCACACCTGATACAGAGGTACAAGGACCCATTACAGGCGGTCAGACCATTAGCCTCGGAGGTGGAGGCGGCGGTGCTGCTCAGAAAGAAGAGAAGCCTT
>JAZQHN010000170.1:0-6722 GCA_045540615.1 Clostridia bacterium | reverse complement strand
GACGGATACCGTGGTTATTGGCGGAGGACCGGCAGGGATTATGGCAACCTATTCAGCTCTTCAAAAAGGGGAACAGGTTCTTTTGCTGGAGCAAAATGAAAAATTGGGGAAAAAATTATTGATTACCGGCAAGGGAAGATGCAATATTACCAATTCTGCCGATATTGGTGATTTTATTGCTCAGGTTCCTGTTAATTCCCAGTTTCTTTATAGTGCTTTTTATAGTTTTACCAACGAACAATTGGTAGAATTATTAAGAAACTATGGTTTGGAAACCAAAGTGGAACGGGGAGGAAGAGTGTTCCCTGTTTCGGACAAATCCTCTGATGTGCTGAAAACGTTGGAGAAAATGATTCGCGGTGCTGAAATCAGGCTTCGCTCAAGAGTAAAAACTGTTTTGGTTTCAGAAGACAAAGTTTGCGGTGTTCGTCTTTGGGATCATACAGAAATCAAATGTAATAAAGTGATTATTGCAACAGGCGGAATTTCTTATTCGGTTACAGGTTCAAAAGGTGACGGATATCATATGGCAGAGCAGATGGGGCATGAGATTGTAACGCCCAAAGCTTCTTTGGTACCGTTAGAGGTTTCGGAAGAATGGTGCAAGGAATTGCAAGGACTTTCTTTGAAAAATACAGCGATTAAGGTAACGGATAAACGGGGAAAAGAGGTTTATTCTGATTTTGGCGAAATGCTTTTTACTCATTTCGGAGTATCAGGTCCTATGATTTTATCCGCAAGCTCTCATATCAGAAAAATTGACGGACATAAGCTTTTGATTGATTTAAAACCTGCTTTGTCGGAAGAACAGTTAGATGACAGATTGCTTCGGGATTTTCAAACTTATTCTAATCGTGATTTTTGTAATAGCTTGGATGATTTGCTTCCCAAAAAGCTAATTCCTGTTATTATAAAGCTTTCTGAAATCCCGGAGCGTTGCAAGGTGCATCAAATTACAAGAGAACAACGGCAAGTTCTTGTAAAACTATGCAAAAATTTAGAATTTACCTTAACGGCAACAAGACCTATCGAGGAAGCAATTATTACTTCAGGCGGAATTAATGTAAAAGAAATCAATCCTTCTACCATGGAATCCAAAAAAGTAAAGGGATTGTATTTTGCCGGAGAAGTAATTGATGTGGATGCCTATACCGGCGGTTTTAATTTGCAGATTGCTTTTTCTACAGGATTTTTAGCCGGTCAGTCATAATGGAGGAACTATGATTCACAACTATATTTTTGATTTTGGGAATGTATTGGCAGCGTTTCATCCGGAAAAACTGACTGCACCCTTTGTAAAAGGCGAAAAAACAAGAAAAATGATTAGCGAGATTGTGTTTGACAGGCTTTATTGGGATCAATTGGATGATGGCAGTATTTCCGATGAAGAAGTAAGAGCGGGAATCCGAAGCCGTGTTTTGAAAGAATATTCTGATGTTGCATGTGAAGTTTATGATAACTGGGTACAAAGCCTGACCCCGATTCCGGGAATGCCTCAACTGATTTCAGAGATTAAGAAAACAGACAAGAAGCTTTATCTTCTTTCTAACATTAGTATCGGTTTTGCAGAAAATTATAAAGAAGTTCCCTGGATTAACGACTTGCTTTCCAACTTTGACGGACTTTTGTTTTCGGGTCCCATCGGATTGGTAAAACCGGAAAAAAAGATTTTTGAGCATTTGCTGAATCAATTTGATTTAAAGGCTGAGGAATGTCTGTTCATTGATGATGCACCAAGAAATATTGAAGGTGCAAAACAGGTTGGCATCCAAGGATATTTATTTGATGGTGATTCATGTAAGTTAAGAAAATATTTGAAGCTCTAACGAATGAAAGAAGGTTTAACATGAAAATTAAAAACGGACTTGTGTTTGGTGCAGATAATAAAATGCATCAAAAGGATTTGTGCTTTGAAGAGGGTGTGATTACTGAATGTTCATCAGAAGGCGAATATGACGCAAGCGGTTGTTATGTACTCCCCGGGTTTATTGATACTCACCTTCACGGATTGCTTGGGATTCATTTCGGTACAACAAAAAAATCCTTGCAGCCTGCCCTGGATTGGCTTTCAGAACACGGAATTACGGGAATTCTTCCTTCCGTTGCTACCAGAAGCAAAGAAGGATTTAAAGAATCCTTTCGTAAAATATTAGAAGAAAATGATGACAGAATTTTAGGAATTCATGCAGAAGGTCCCTTTTTGAACAAAAAATTCAAGGGCGGTATGGTGGAAAAAGAAATTGTTCCTCCCTGTACCGAGTATCTGAAAGAGATTTATGATGCATCAGAGGGAACTTTGAAGTTGCTTGCTATGGCACCTGAGTTGGAAGGAGCAAAGGAAGTAATCGAACTTTGTAACGAACTCGGAATTGCAGTTTCTATGGCACATTCCGATGCCACCTATGAACAAGCGGCAGAATCGGTAAAGTGGGGAATTTCCCGTATGACCCACACCTATAATGCGATGCGTCCTCTTCATCACAGAGAACCGGGCCTTTTAGGATATGCCCTTGATGATGAAAAGGTAAATTGTGAGTTGATTTGTGATTTGGTGCATGTATCGGCTCCTATGATACGCTTTGCAATCAAAGCAAAAGGATATCAGAATATCACCATGATCAGTGACAGTGAAATGTTCTGTGGATTGGGAGATGGAGTCTATGATGTAGACGGTTTTGATTTGGTTGTGGAAAAGGGTGTTTGCAAAAAGAAAGGAACTGACACAATAGCAGGAAGCACCAAGTGCCTAGCAGACGGCGTGAAAAATTTATTCGATATGGGTATTCCTCCTGAACAGATTGCAGTCATGGCAAGTAAAAATCCTGCGGTAGTTTGCGGTTGTACCGATCGCGGAAGTTTAGAGATCGGATGCCGTGCAGATGTGGTCATTTTAGATGAACATTTTAATGTAAAAACGGTATTCGTTAAGGGAAAACAAGTAAAATAAATGTCAACATTATATAAAAATTGTTGACAATTTTCCTCCGATGAGGTATAATGATAGGGAGGAGTGATTTGTATGCAAGGTACAATGAAGCGAAGCAGTACGGTTCAGGCTGTTCTGCAACAATTAAGACGTGACATTGTAATGGGAAATTTAGAGAACGACACTCCGGTCACAGAACTGCAATTTTCTTCACAATACGGTTGCAGCCGTGCAGCGCTGAGAGGTGCTCTGACAGTTCTGGAACAGGAGGGACTGATTCGTGTTATGTCAAACGGAACAAAACGAATTTGCAGTCTGAGTGCAGAAGATATTAATCATTTATATGAGTTAAGAACCTATGTGGAATGCACTGCTGCCAAGCAAATTCTCCAAAAGGATGTCATGGATATTTCCCGTTTGCTGAAGGTATTGGAAGAAGGGAAAAGGACAAATGATTTTTTGGATTCTGATGCAATGTTTCACGAAGCTTTGGTTGCTATGAGCGGAAATAAAGCATTGATGCAAACCTGGAAAACCTTTGTTCCTGTTACCCGTGAGTTGTTTGTGCTGAATTTTTCTCTTTCGGAAGGAATGAAGGAATCCCTGGAGGAACGGCATATGTTGATTGCAAAACTGTTATTGGAACGGGATGAAAGTGCGGTACAGGTTCTTCGGTCTCATATCGAGGAAGCCAGACAGCTTTCAGTAGGTCAAAATGAACACTAAAATAAATTTTATTGATAAGGAATGGTGAAAACAATGAAAATTACAGACGTACAAGCAATTATTGTAAAACAACCGGAAATCAGTATGATTGGTGACGGCAGTCAGGATACTGTCGTAATCAAAGTGATGACTGATGAAGGAATCACAGGGATTGGTGAAGTGGATTCTTCTCCCTATGTGGTAAAAGCAATTGTAGAATCTCCTGCTTCTCATATGGTATGTATGGGTCTTCGTGATATCGTTGTGGGAGAAGATCCCTTTGATGTGGAAAAAATCTGGTACAAGATGTACAATCTTGCCAATTATTATGGAAGAAGAAGTGCTGCTATCCATGCCATGAGCGGTATTGATATGGCAATCTGGGATATTTTGGGTAAAAAATTAGGTGTTCCTGTACATAAATTGTTAGGCGGTGCTTTCAGAGATAAGATTCCGGCATACTGCTCAGTTTTGATGCCTGATAATGAAGATGAAATCAAGAGAATTGCCGATACTTATCTTCCTCAGGGATACACAGGTATTAAATTCGGTTGGGGTGCTTTGGGTCAAAGTGACAAGAGAGACCTGGAACTGGTTAAAATGTGTCGTAAAGCAATGGGGGATGACCCGCAGCTCATGATTGATATCGGAATGGTTTGGAGAGATGTGAAAACTGCCATTCGCCTTTGTAAAGAATTTGAACAGGAAAATGTATATTGGGTAGAAGAACCCTTTACTCCTGATGATTTGGCAGCATATAAGAGATTGACCAGCAGTGTTGATATGAGAATTTCAGCCGGTGAACAGGTTGGAACCATGTTTGAATTCAATGAATTGATTGCAGGATGCGGTATTGACATTATTCAACCTGATATCAGTCGTTGCGGTGGTATTACCATTGCAAAAAAGGTCATTGATATGGCTTACTTACATAAGATTCCCGTGATTCCTCACGCCTTTAAGACAGGAATTTTGATGAGCGCATCTTTGCAGGTAATTGCAGCAGCTCCCAATGCTCTTTGGTTGGAATACTGCTGTCAGGAAACCGTTCTTTCCAAGAATTTGGTAAAGAAGCATTTCTCCATTGACGATCAAGGATTTGTTAATATTCCTCAAAAACCGGGTCTGGGTGTTGAAATTGACGAAGAAGTATTGAAACGTTATGAGGTAAAATAATGACGACATGGGAAATGCAAGAAAAAATTCATAAAACAATCAAAGAAAAGCTTCGTGTCGGAATGACAGAAATCGAAGCAGGAAAACTAATTTCTGAAATTTGTCCTGATTGGCAAGGAGATTTGATTTCCGGGGAACGGACAGGTGCCATAGATGGTGCTCCTACAGAAAAGATAATTCAGTCGGGAGATATTGTGTTGTTTGATTTACAGGTGTTTTCTGAAGGACATTGGTCTGATTTAACAAGAGTTTATTTTATGGGAACGCCTTCTGAAAAACAAATGACTGCATTTTCGAAAATTCGTTCTGCACTTTTGACAGGGGAAGCACTTCTTCAACCCGGAACAACAGGAAAAGAATTGTGGCAAAAAATGAGAAAAACAATTGATTCTCCCAATGCGTTTGAACATCATGGTGGACATTGCTTAGGAATCGAAGAAATCGTTATTTGGCCAAGATTTGTTCCTGAATGTGAGGATGTGTTAAAACCTGGCATGATTGTTACATTAGAGCCTGCAATCTACTATCCCGGTGAATTTGGGATACGACTTGAAAATAATTATTTAATTACCGAAGATGGCTATGAGCGTCTTGATCGGTTATCTTTAGATGAATCAGAATATGTTTTGAAAGGAGAATGAATATGTTAAAAGGTGCATTCGGTGTCTTGTTAACTCCCTTTACCGAAGACGGTAAGGTGGACTATAATGCCTTTGAACAGGAATTGGATTTTGTTGCAAAATCTGATATTACCGGCTTTTTTGCATGTGGAACGACGGGTGAGTTCATCAGTCTTTCTCCCGAACAAAATACGGAAATGTTAGCGTTTGTTGCAGATCGATTGAAGGGAAAGAAAAAATTGTTGGCAGGTGCTTCCGACCCAAATCCTGCCACTACTTTGAATTATATGCGTGCTGCAGAACGCCTCGGATATGATGCGGCAATGATTTGTCCTCCGTATTATTTTACCATGAAGCAGGAGGATGTGGTTCGGTACTATAAATATTTGAGCGATCAGAATATTTGTGATATTGTACTTTACAAGATTCCTATGTTTACCAACAGTATCGAATTGCCTTCCTTTGAGCAACTGTTACAGGAAAAAAGAATTATTGGAATGAAAGATTCTTCTGCTAATATGAAACAGATTACCCATGAAGCAGATCTGGTTCGCAGAAACCGTCCTGATTTTTCCTTGCTTTGCGGAACGGATGATTGTTTGGTTCCGGGATTGTTGGCAGGATGTGTTGGGTCGGTAACGGCATTTTCTGTCATTGTTCCTGAAGTAAATGCTAAAATTTATGAGTTGTTCTATCAAGGCAGAATTTCTCAAGCAATGGAATTAAACCGTAAGGCGTTGAAATTACTTAGAATGGCAGATTCCGTCATGTTCCCCAGCGGTTATAAACTGGTTTACGAACAACGCGACTTTCCTATGGGTCATTGCCAGGTTGTAGACGAGCCTGCAATCCGTGCATTGCGTTTGGCAATCAGAGCAGAACTTAACAGCTTGCTAAGCGGATTGAAATAAATTAAAAGGAAATGGACGGACAATGTTTTTCCATTTTTGGAATGAAAGAATGGTGATGAAATGAAAGCAGCAGTTTGGGATGCAATCGGCCATGTCAGCATTTGCGAAAAACCTATGCCGGTTGCCGATGAAGGGCATGTTATCGTAAAAGTAAAAGCGGTTGGTGTTTGCGCGACGGATGTTCATATGATTACCGGTAAGGTAGGCTTAGCAACACCTCCTCATGTATTAGGTCATGAAATCGCAGGAGAAATTGAAACAATTGGTCAGGGTGTTACCGGATGGAAAAAGGGAGATCGGGTTGTGATCGATACCATTATTTCTTGCGGTCGGTGTACTGCTTGTAAAAGCGGACGAAAAGAGCTTTGTTCAAGTCGGATCGTA
>JAZQHN010000169.1:0-3233 GCA_045540615.1 Clostridia bacterium | reverse complement strand
GCATTGCTGAAGAAGAATTATGAAGAAGGAATCATTACAGAGGAACGTTTGAACGATGCAGTCAGCCATGTTTTAACAGCCCAGGATTTCGTGGGACAAACCCCTGAAAACCCAACAGAATTTACAGAAGAAGACGAAATGCTTCTTCAAAATGTTGCGAAAGACTGTATTACCGCAGTATTGGATGAAGGAGTATCTCCGGCTTTGGAAAAAGAAACCAAGAAAAAGCTGTTTGTGGTAATTGAAGAAGAAAAGAAAATGGATGAGGAAAAAGGAGAAATCAACATTTCTCCTTGGTATGACAGCAAAAAAGTCGGAGAGAAAATCAAGGAAGAATTTCCTGCTTCTACAGTTGCTTATCTACCGCCATTATCTACATCCGGTGAACATAACAAAGTTTTAAATATGGCGAAAGAACATGAAGAAGTTGTTTTGATTACCCAATGTTATACCACAGCTTATCTTGGAACAGACTGTCTGACCAGACGTTCAGAAGCCATCCTTAATGCATTAATTCATACAGGCAAGGTATCTGCGGTACTTCATTTTGGAAATCCTTTTGCAATCAAACCTCTTTTTCATGTACCCAGAAAAATTTTCGGATACATTATGCCTGAATCGCAAAAATATGCAATTCAGGTTCTTTCAGGAAAAATTGAACCGAAGGGGACTCTTCCCTTCCAAATTGAATTTCAATAATAACAGTAAAAAAGGAGTCATGGATCATGCTGAATTTTTACAAAAAAACTGATTTATTTGCTTGGATGCCCTTGATTGGCTTTGATAAAAATTTACCCGACAAAGGAGTTTCCGTTCTTTCCGAAAAAATCGGCTATGATTTGGACGGGGTTTGCTTGTTGCTTTCTCATCCCGACATCATTCATTTGCATGACGGATTAAAAAAAGAAACAACCCTTCCTCCCGACCAATGCTCCTACTATGCAAGACCCTATAATGAAGAGCGAAGCCGTCAGGAATGGACCAATTTTGATTTAAAAAAACTGGTCGGTGAGTTTCGTCAAAGGGGAACCGAATGTTTTCTCAGTATTTTCGGACTCACTTTGGACAATGCCTTCCATGACGAATGGATCTCCCAACATCCGGAGTTAGAATTTCAAAATCGGTATTTCACCGCAGAAATCAATGTATTGAAACGGTTTCGGGACGGCACCTATTACGAGGATTTTTTTGTTGAAAAAGTCTGTCAGGTCATGGCAGATTACGATTTTTCAGGTCTTCATGTTGCAGATTTTTTTTGTCCTCAAATCGGCGTAATCAAAAATGGTGATTTCTCTTTGGATATGCTGAAACAGTTTTCCGAGCACACAGGATTCTCCTTCCCTGAAGAGATACTTACTTTGGAGGATACCATGGAAAATAGTGCCAAACGGGGTGATTGGGTCTGGGAACACTGCAGAGTGGAATGGATCAGTTTTCTCTGTTGGAGATGGGAAGGCTTTTGGAAGAAAATCTGCCACCGACTCCATGCCATCGGAAGAAAAGTTTTTGTGCTGGGGATGTATTGCACTGACCCCTTTGATACCATGTACTGCAACGGCATCGACCTTCGCAGAATCGTGGCTGCGGGGGTGGATTATCTCATGCCAAACATGGCAGCCAATAGCTGTTCCATCGGAAGAAACCGCCATTGGCCTTATTATGAATGGGCAAACATGATTCCCTTTACTGATGCTTATGCCGACAAAGCAAAGAAATACAATATGCTTGCTGTCAAAGATGCCACAGAAGAATGGGACATGATTCACCATGCCCCCACCTACTTAGATCGTGACATTGGCTTTTTATCCTCCTTTGTCAGATACCAGAAGGACGGCACATTAAAACGTTGTCTGGACGGAAATAATGTTTGTCTGGGTGATGGTGTAGGAACACAGGAATGGAAGTGGCTTTTGGAACGGTTTGACATTGGGTTTGACCGGCTTCCCGTAAAATCCTTGGCTCCCACCTTTGTTTGGTCTGACCACGCTCACGACAGAATGCTTTTGGAATATGTCACATACCGACGTTGGACACCTCATAAATTTTTATCCGAATTAAATTGGGAAGGAGCTCACACAGGTGCTTTTGTGAGAACAGAAGATTTGACTCAAAGCTGCGGTAATTTATTCATCCCCAATTTTGACTTATTCTCGGAACAGGAAATCAAGAAGATTGCACAGTACAAGGGCGGTGGAGTCATCTGTACCTGCACAGCCGATTTTGACCCTGCCAAGTATAAAATGACACCTCAGCTTCAGTTTACCGATGAAGACTCTCCTTTCCAAAACAAAGTAATGGTATTTGGAATGGAAATTCCCGAAAAAGAAGATATCCTTGCATTAGCAAAGGAAAGGGATGATGCCCCTGTGCTTTCTGACCCCTTCCATGCAAAAGACAGCAACAGTACTTTAAAAGAAACCATGCCTTATCAAAAGGTATCAAAAGGATTTCTTAAGGCTCTGGCAATGCTTTTAAAACAGCCCTTTACCCACCTGTTTGACTGTACTCATCCGGTCATTCCTATGGTAATGGAAGACGGTGCCATTCGCCTCTATCTCTTAAATGATGATAGATTGCACTATGCAGATGCAGTCATCACCGTAAAGAAAAAAATAAAAGAAGTGAAAAACGTGAGCAAATTCCCGTTGTTGCCCGTCAGATTTTCAGAAAACGGAGTTTTCAACTTCTTGAGTCCTCATGAGCCAAAGGATTTCCGCTATTTCCGAGTTCCCATTCCCCAAGCAGGTTTGGGGATTGCAGACCTTTATTTAGACTCGGAAAAATAACCCTACAGAAACGAAAATAGCCATTGACATTTTCCGTTTGATTTGGTATAATAAGTAAAGTAATTATCCCATACGGAGATGTACCCAAGTGGTTGAAGGGTCCGGATTTGAAATTGTTTGAACTTAATGGAACTAAAACTTCCGCAAACGCAGTAACAGTGCGGTTTTCAGCAATCAGCGCTGACAATAAAGAAATTCTTTTCTAATGAAATTTCTAATAAAACTTAATATTTGCTTTAAACTTTTAAAAAAGTTTATATAAATTTGGAGATGTACCCAAGTGGTTGAAGGGGTCGGATTCGAAATCCGAAAGGTCGGTCATGCCGGCGCGGGCGTTCAAATCGTCTCATCTCCGCCAGTGAGCCAATAGATATAGTATCTGTTGGCTCTTTTTCTTTGCCATTATCCACTCAAAAAGCCGTTATTTTGTCGATAAAAATGCAGGAA
>JAZQHN010000168.1:0-3155 GCA_045540615.1 Clostridia bacterium | reverse complement strand
GTAAGACAAGGTAGAATTCCTTTTGAAATTGCAACCGATCTTCCTAACGCAGAAACATTAGCTGCAATGAAGGAAATTGATGATATGTTAAATGGTAAAATCCAGGCTAAGCAATACGCCGATACTAAAGAATTGTTTGAGGATTTGGACGCATGAAATACCGTATTGAAGTATCATCAAAATTTAAAAGAGATTACAAATTGATTCAAAAACGCGGATACGATGTTACACGACTAAAAAAAGCGGTAGAACTTTTGGCAAACGGTGAGAAACTACCGGAGTCTTATAAAGATCATCCGTTAAAAGGAGATTACCACAATTATCGGGAATGTCACATTGCACCGGACTGGTTGTTAATTTACCGTATTGAAGAAAATGTATTGGTTTTAGCATTAGTCGGAACCGGAACACACAGTGATTTATTTCGTTAGAATTTTTTACAAAGCAGTTATCTGTCAAAAGGATAGCTGCTTTTTTGTTTTTTACAAAATTTAAAATAGGTACTATATTTCTGAAAGGAGGTTTTGTCGATTGAAACAACCAAGATTTATTACACAAGGTGTGCTGCAAAAGTTACCGCTTCTTCTGCAGTGTGTACTGTGGGATATGACCGAAACAATCCCTGAGCCTGATTATCTTCAGGTGTTTACACTTTCAGAACAGAACGGAAAACAGAAAATTGAGCATACCCAGGAAATCCCGCCATACAGGCGGGTTCTTTTTTTGGAATCAAAAAATCCAATTAGCGCCAAGGTTTTTGTGATTGACGATACAACTCACACAACCATGCTGTTAAACCATGAATATTGAAGGGAGAATTTATTATGAAATGCAAAAAATGCGAAATACCATTAACCGAAGAAACAACCTATACCTTTGAAGGAATCTCTTTTTGCAAGGATTGTTTTGAGCAGCAAACGGTGATATGCGACCACTGTCGCGAACGAATCTGGAGAGAAAATGCAGAAGGGAATAACGATACGGTTCTTTGCCCACGATGCTATGACAACTATTACACACATTGTGACGATTGCGGAGTTCTTATTTCCAATGATGAAGCCTGTTGGGAGGACGGCGAGGATATTCCTTACTGCGAACGGTGCTTTGAACAGATGCAATCCAATGCCAGAATTTATCCTTACGGATATAAACCGGATCCGATTTTTTACGGCTCCGGTCCTTTGTATTTAGGAGTAGAACTGGAAGTAGATATCGGTGGTGAATACGGAGATAATGCTGAAAAACTAACTGACATTGCCAATTTTGAAAACGACCATCTGTATGCCAAACATGACGGCAGTATTAACGATGGATTTGAACTGGTATCCCACCCTATGACATTGGAATATCACACTGATACTATGCCGTGGAAGGAAGTGTTTGAAAAAGCCATTGATTTAGGATACCGTTCTCACCAGACGACTACCTGCGGACTTCATTGTCACGTAAATCGATCCGCTTTTGGAAGCAATGAAGAAGAACAGGAAAAGGTGATTGCCCGAATCGTTTACTTTGTAGAAAAACACTGGGATGAATTATTACGATTTTCCAGACGGACCGAGCTTAGCATCAACCGTTGGGCAAGCAGATACGGCATTGCAGAAAGCTTAAAAGAAACCTATAAAAATGCAAAGGACAAACGGATGGGACGGTATGTAGCAGTCAATCTGGAAAATTACCATACCGTAGAATTCCGATTGTTCCGTGGGACATTGCGGTATGAAACCTTTCTGGCTACTTTGCAACTGGTAGAACTGATTTGCAGAAATTGCATTATGCTGACCGATGAAGTATTGGAAAAACAAAGCTGGCAGGAATTTACCAAAGCTGCCAAACAAAAAGAACTGACGACTTACTTGAAGTCCCGTCATCTGTAAAGGAGGAAGAAATATGTGCGGATTATGCGGATTTTTATCCTATGATAACAAACCAATCCCGTCGGTACATACTTTAACGGAAGAACTGATGGAAGCATCAGCGATACGAGGAACGGATGCTTGCGGAGTGGCTTTCTGTCATCAACGGCAACTGCAAGTAATAAAGGATGGGAAAAGTGCTTATCAGGCAAGCTTTAAAGTTCCCAAAAGCATTAAGGCGCTCATTGGGCATACAAGACATACCACCCAAGGGTCTGAACGAAAGAATTATAACAATCATCCCTTTTTGTCCAAGCACTTTGCACTGGCACATAACGGTGTGCTGGGAAATGATAAGGAATTGAGGAAAACAGAACATTTGCCTTGTACCAAAATTGAAACAGACAGCTATGTTGCAGTACAATTGTTGGAAAAATACGATGGACTTACCGTTTCATCGCTGAAGAAAACAGCAGAATTATTGCAAGGCAGCTTTTCTTTCAGTATTTTGGAAGAAACGGGAGACCTGCATTTTATTAAAGGAGATTCCCCTTTGTCCTTGCTTCACTTCCTGGATAAAAAGCTGTATGTTTATGCAAGCACGGATGAGATTCTTTGGAGAGCACTAATTGAGACGGAGCTATTTTCAGAATTGAAAAAGGGAGTCTATGAAGAAATTAAAATTCCTTGCGGGACTCTTCTTACCATTAAGAGAACCGGTGAATTGGAATGGAATCAATTTGAATATCAGGATTCATACAGTTCTTTTTTCGATTGGAAAAACTACGGTAACTATGAATCTTTCTATCTGGAAGATTTGAAGTCCGTAGCAGCATCTTTAGGAGTCAGAAAGGAGGAAATTGATATGCTGATAAAGGAAGGATTTTCCTACGATGAAATTGAGGATTTTATTTATAACGATGCATTAGAAGTGTAATGAATCTTAAATACGTAAGAACCATTCTTGTGGCAATCTTGGATGTGTTAGTAGAAATTTATGCCAACAGCAGAAAGGAGTAACAATGAGACAACTATTTTTAGGAATAAAGGGACAGGAAAAACAATCAAAGGTCTGTGCGACATGCCAGTTTTGGGAAGGGGACGTGTTAATAAACAAATGTAATCGATTTTTTCATAGGTTTGAAATTACGGATACCCGTAAATACGCCCTCTGTGTCAAACGACACAGAAACACCAACAGCCTATTTTCCTGCTCCCAACATCAGTACCATTACCGATTACAAAAATACAGATAGAAAGGACGATAAAATGATTATTGCATACGCCAGGGTCAGTACA
>JAZQHN010000167.1:0-2280 GCA_045540615.1 Clostridia bacterium | reverse complement strand
GTGAATGCGTTCATGGAAGATACGTTTAAGATTACACTACCCTCTTTCATACCATCTGCAAAAACCTGGGTAGGAAGAAGTGTTCCGATGAAGTTTAAATTAAATACAAACTGAACACCTTCCGGGTCCAAATCAAAGAAGGAAACAACGCTTTCATCAAGAACATCTTTTGGGTCAAAGTATTCGTGAGTTGTTGTTCCTCTGGGGTTGTTACCGCCTGCACCGTTTAAAAGAATATCGCATTTACCGAAATTCTTTTCAACCTCTTCTCTTGCCGCGAGAAGGCTCGCTTTATCTAAAACGTTTGCGGAAATACCGATTGCTTTACCACCGTTTTCTATAATCTCGTTTGCAACCTTATCAGCTGCATCTTTGTTGAGGTCTAAAACTGCAACGGATGCACCGCATTCGGCCAGAGCCTTTGCAAAAGCGGAGCAAAGAACACCTCCACCGCCTGTTACAACAGCGGTTTTATCCTTCAAGTCTACTAAAAAGGGTACCATATTATTTTGCCTCCTTGTCAATTGCTTCCCAAAGACCGTTTAAGTAAACAGCACCGAGTGCTCTGTCAAACAGACCGTAGCCGGGTTTACCTGTTTCACCCCATACCATTCTGCCGTGGTCGGGACGCATAGGACCGTCAAAGCCGGTTTCGTGGTAAGCCTTTAAGATTTCGTACATATCAAGTGAACCTGCATCACTTAAGTGAGCTGATTCCTCAAAGCATTTTTCGCCTGTAATCTTGATATTTCTGCAATGAGCAAAGTGGATTCTGCCCATGCCGCCAAATTCTCTTACGAGTGCGGCAATATCGTTATTGGGGTCAACGCCTAAAGAACCGGAGCAAAGAGTGATACCGTTTGCAGGGCTGTCAACAGCCTTACAGAGACGCATTAAATCATCACGGTTGCATATGATTCTCGGGAGTCCGAAAATGCTCCACGGCGGATCATCCGGATGAATTGCCATTTTGATGCCTGACTCTTCAGCCGCAGGAATTACGCCTTCCAGGAAGTATGTAAGATTTTCCCAGAGCTTTTCCTTGTCAATGGATTTATAGGTTGCAAGCAAGCCCCTCATCTCTTCTTTTGTGTAGCTTGAATCCCAGCCGGGAAGCGCAAGCTCGCCCGTTTCGGGGTTCATATCAAGAACGGTGTCCTCATCATAGATAAGGGCGTTTGAACCGTCGGGCAGGTCAAAGCTTAAGTCGGAACGGGTCCAGTCAAAAACGGGCATAAAGTTGTAGCATACAACCTTGATTCCGCACTGACCTAAATTTCTTAAGGTCTGGGCATAGTTTGCAATCAGACGGTCACGGGAAGGAGCACCGATTTTGATGTCCTCATGAACGGGAACACTTTCAATTGTTGTAAGAGTAAGACCTGCATCTTCAACTGTTTTTTTCAGCTTTTCAATGCGCTCAACGGGCCATACTTCGCCAACAGGAATGTCATAGATAGCCGACACGATTCCTTTCATACCGGGAATCTGACGGATTTTTTCCAAGGTAACGGGATCTGATTCACCGTACCAGCGAAATGTCATTTCCATAATACTTCTCCTTATTAGTTCCGCCCCCTTTGTGGGAGGCGGAGATTGATTTTAAAAATTAGAAAGAGCTGTCCATGTCAACCTTAGCTGCTTTAGCTTCTTTTTTAACTACTGTAGAATTTGCAATCTTTTCCTGTAAGAGTGCATAGAACTTATCGGGATCAACAGGAAGAGAAACGGTTTCACCTGTCCAGGAGGACATATGAATAGCATTTGAAATGTTAAGACCGTTGATACCTTCAATACCGGGAGCAAGAAGTGCTTTGCCATCTAAAACAGCTTCTGTGAAGTTCTTTAAGATACCGTTATGCTGATTTTCGGGAGCTTTACCAACGGGAACCTTGATTTCCCAGAGTTCAGGTGTGCCGAAAGCAGAGTCTGATTCTTTAATAAACTTAACATCATCTGTCTGATTCTGCCAGAATTTAAGAGTATCATTTTCAATAACGATTTTACCCTTGGTACCTGCAATTTCAAGTCTGTTTGTTCCGGGAGCTTCACCTGTGGAGGTGATGAAGGTTGCTGTCATACCGTTGTCGTATTCAGCAAAAACGGTAACATCGTCTTCAACCTCAATGTCATGCCATTTACCGAAGTAGCAATGGCTGTGAATCTTGGAAGGAACACCGCAAATCCACTGCCAGAGGTCAAGCTGATGGGGGTTCTGGTTAATTAAAACACCGCCGCCTTCGCCTTCCCATGTGCTTCTCCATGTACCGGAATCGTAGT
>JAZQHN010000166.1:0-1572 GCA_045540615.1 Clostridia bacterium | reverse complement strand
GGCGATACATGGACAAAGGTTGCAGGAACGATTACCTTAAATGATGAATTTGAACTCAGAAAAGCAACTAATTATACCACCTTGCACTTAGGTGCGGCTAAAGCAGGAGAGGCCCAGCCTAAGGTCTATGTTTCCAATTTGTATGTTGCAAAGGCAGCAGCAACCGATATTACCAATACCTTGACCGCTTCTGAAGTGAATCCGGGAGCCGAACTGACCGCAGAAGCGGCAGTTGTAAACCAGGTTGGAACTACAGGCGGTATCAGTGGTTATACTTATGATTGGTATGTAATGGATGAAAGCCGTGCCAATGTAATAACCGACGGAAGCATTTCTGTTTCCGAAACAGCAGAAGGAAAAGCAACTGTATCGGTTAGCGATAGCGCAGAGGACGGAACCTACTATGTTGTAGCGGTTGCTTCCAACGGATGGGTGAAAGGTGCTGCATTGAATGTAGTCAACAACCTGACAGAAAACACCTTAGTAATAGAAGGAAACGGAACGGTAGCAGTGAACGGAACCACTTATCAGAGCGGAACTCATACATTGTCTGATCTGAACGCAGGAGAACAGTTGAGCTTTACCGTAACTCCTGCAGAAAATTATGAAGCTACCGTTATTTATAACAATGTTCCTTTGACCAATGTTTCTTATGTAACAGTAGAAAAGGATGCTACTCTTTCTGTTACCTTTACTGAAATCCAAAGAGATCCTTCCATTACAATGCCTTCTGTTACAGCAGTTCAGGCAAATTATAAGGACGGATATTCTGCAAGAGTGTTCTATTTCGCTGTTGCAAATGCCGGAAACCGGAATTCTTTTGGTATGTATCTGAGCAATGATAAAGAAGCTACACCTATTGAATTACTTGTTGGTGAAAGCGGTATCAATGCGGCAGGAAAATACGGTATCAAAATTTATGGAGAAGGTGTTCAGAACGAAAACTTCTTTGTAAGAGGATTTGCAAAGGGTGGAAATGAAACAGAAATTACCACCGAATGGTCTGACGAATATTCTATGACAAAATAAAGGAGATAGCAAGTATGAAAAAAGCAATTTCAATGCTTTTGACATTGTCTATGATTCTGTCTTGTATTGTTGCGGTGCCTGTTGGCGCCGCGACGCCTGATTTAACCAAAGATTATGTCAAAACCTTTGTGGAACAAACCACAACGAAAATTGCAGCTGATTCGCTGCTGAAAACAACCGCGGGGAATGAAAATGCATACCGTTTGCTGACTTACGGAAGCGGCATTCTGAGCCGTACCAGTGGTGCAACGGAATATGTTGGTTCCGACGTCGTGGATTATGACGGAACCATTAAAGCAACCTCTTCCGGTGTTTCCATTGACGCCGGAAGCCCTGCAAACTTTATTGAAGGTTTAACTGTTCCCGGTGAACAGGGAAGCAACAATATGTGGTTTGAAAAGAGCGATCTGAAATCAGGAGATACCCTTGTTGTCAGTGTGTATGCAAAAACTGTGGAAGCAGGAACGACTGCAGCATTTAATACAGGGATTATGTTCTGGGCAGATCACGATTCCAATATGTACACCAATGAAATGGGAAAAG
>JAZQHN010000165.1:0-7974 GCA_045540615.1 Clostridia bacterium | reverse complement strand
CAGAACTTCAACTCTACCGTACCCTCGTACGCCGACGAATTGAAGTTCTAAAAATATCCCTTCCTTTTTCCTCGTCTGCCAGCGTGTCGATAAGTTTATCGACACGCTGAAATCCCATTGAAATGGGATTTTTGCATTTTCTTGTTTGTTAATTCAGGGCATTGATCAATTGTTTTGCTCTTTCTGACACTTGTTCTTCTGTCCAATCGGGATTAATTGAAAGATGAGCACATTTTAACAGAATATCGATGCTCTTTTGGCACATATCTTCAGTGTAGTCCGGTACCTTGTTGGCTGCCATTTTAAAGGGGTCCATCAGAGGATGTGCGGCTCCTTTTTTGTTTAAGATGGGAGTCCAGTTGTTGTACACATGCTTGCCTGTAAAGGCCGGAATGGAAACTCCTACATTTTTGTTACAGAAGGCTTGCGTTTCTTTGGCAGAATCAAATTGCAATGTGAGAGTCGTAGCACAATCTCCGTCCTTGTCGTTGGAAGGAATGAATTTAAAATAGGGAGAAAGTGCGTCCATCAGAAGCTGTTTGTTTTTCCGTAAATCCGATAAAATTCCGTCTAACCGCTTTAACTGTTCTCTCAGAATTGCGGCGGTAATTTCATTGGTTCTGAATTCAAAGCCACAGAAGGGTTCTTCAGAAAAATCCTCCATCTGATTACCAAAATACGCAACCGCACTGCTGTCATGATAAATCAAACCTTTTTCAAAAATGGTTTTGTCATTGGTGAGCAATGCACCGCCTTCTCCTGCGGTAATGATTTTGTAGAAATTAAAGCTGAATGCACCTGCATCACCGATAGTTCCCAAAGGCTTTCCTTGGAAAGAGCCACCCACTGCCTGACAGGCATCTTCCAACACCTTCAGATTGTGTTTTTTTGCAATCTTCATGATACCATCCATATTACAAGGATATCCCATCATGTGAACGGGAATGATTGCTTTGGTTCGTTCTGTGATTTTTTGTTCCACATCTTTCGGATCAAGCATCAGTGTTTCGTCGATTTCGGCAATAATGGGAATTGCTCCTACGCTGACCACAGAAATCGCGGTTGCAATATATGTATATGCAGGAACAATGACTTCATCCCCCGGTCCGATTCCCATCCCAACTAATGCAGACATGAGCGCGGCATTTCCCGATGTCATGAGAACAGCGTGTGAAATGTTGAATTTTTCGCAGAATTCTTTTTCACAATGAAATGTTTCTTGCAATGTTCCTGAATTGATTTTAAATAATTCTTTTGAGTTGATGACTCTTTCTACAGCTTTGATTTCTTCTTGTCCAATTCTAAACATAAATAATCCTCCTTTTTATTCTCTTGCTAATGTTTCTAAGTTTGCTAATGTTTCTTTGATTAAGCAGTAATCTATATCGTCAGGATGACATTGGATTTGTTTGTGTTTAAAACAATTAATTTCATATCCGCCTCGGCATAGTTGATCTTGTGTAGGAAAGTAACCCTCTTTTCCATTGGAAACTGCAAGGGAAGCAACCTGTAAATCAGGTATCGCCCGATCAATTCTCATACCGATTTCAGAAAACAATTCATAAGGAAATGCCACGAAAGCAACGGAACCTACGCGGATGATGGTTTGAGGAAGTTCCATATAGTTCTGTTCTTCATATCCCCTTTCATAGGATTCTGTTACCTTACGATAATACTCACTGATGGATTTCGTAATATTATAAGAATTTTTGTCACTTTTTTCATATAATTCTACCGCGGTTTCGTAAGGAATTCTCGCCAGTAAAGGAAGCTTTAAAGCCCGATATGAAGTAGAAACAGTTGCATCTTTGAATTCTGAAATTGTTTGATAAATTCGAAGAACATCATTGGCAGCAATTGCCCCTAATTCTTCTACATAGGTAATGTCACCGGTTGTTTTACCATTGGAGAGTCTGGGACCCACATCGCCTTCGGGACCGTTGAAAAATGCAGTGATTCCTCCTGTGTGCTCTGTCAAAGCATCTATCATGATTCCTGACCAGTCACGGGTAATTTCATGATTTCTTCCTGCGCAAGTTCCGTGACAGCCATAAACAATCATATTTCCCGTTACCTTGCCGGATAAATTTTGAAAGGACAGAAGAATCATTTTGGGATTATAGCATCCCCAAGGATTTTGACCTAAGTGACTCAGATTATTTTCAATCAGCAATTCTCTGCGATTGATTCCCACCTTACTCTCTCCCGTTGCAATTGCTAAACGAACAGGTTCTGAATGAGAAAACGCGTTTTTGGCCGTTTTTAAAAGAGCAGGATAGAAAATGGAGTCAAAGTATTGTTGGTCAAACTGTCCCCATCCGGAATTGTTATCGGTGTTAAGATTCGGGCCGGAATGGGTGTGCGTTGCAGAAATGATAATGTTGTTAGCGTCCATCTCAAGCATTTTACCCAGTTCCTGTCTTAATGAATCGGAAACATCGGTGCCAATTGATCCGACACAAACGCTGATCATCATAGCTTTTAAATCACCGCAAGTAAATGCGAAAACGGTAAGAGTCAGATCATCGTGAACACTTTCAGAATACACATCAGGTGCATAGCCATAAAGATTCCCACCGATTTGTGGGGTAATGATTTCTTGTGCTACCCCTAATAATAGTTGTTTCATTGGTAACCACTCCTTTTCTTTTTTTAAATTATATAATAGTTTCATGAAAATGTCACCCTTTTTTCTTCTCAATAAGGTTGCAAAAATTGAACAGCTTTTAAATGAAATTGGAATCCTACCTTGACAGAAACAACGGAATATGGTAAGATAACAATGTCGAAAAAAGTAATATTGAGGTGAAAATTTGTTTTTTCAATCAATTAAAATCAAATTAAAAGAAAAAAGGGTTCTGATTCCTTTCTTTGCGAGTATTCTTTTGATTTTTGCCACCGTTATTTTCTGTTTCGTATTCTTTCTTCCAAAGACGGAAAAAATTGAAGAAATCTTGGTTCCTGTAGAACCAACATCGGCACCGGATATTACAGTAGATATTAAAGGAAATGTAGTAAACCCCGGTGTTTATACACTCCCTGCTGACAGCCGGGTTCAAGATGCAGTTGCAATCGCAGGTGGATTTTTATCCGAACAAGACCGGGAACGAACCAATTTAGCATACCCCTTAAAAGACGGCGAAATGATTACCATCGGACAAATAAAAATAAACATTAACACCGCCGACCAAGCAGAACTTGAAACCTTACCTGAAATAGGAGAAACTCTTGCAGAACGAATTATACTTTACCGCGAGCAACATTCAGGCTTTTCCAACATTGAAGAAATCATGTATGTTCAAGGAATCGGAGCAGGAAAATTTGAAGCAATTAAAGAATATATTACTATTTAAAGGAGGTAATTATGGACGATTTATTAAAACAGCAATTGGAACGCATTGCAAAAATGTCTCATGATTTGCGTAACCCTCTCAACAATATCTACAGCACTTTGCAACTTCTTCAAATGTATGATAAAGACAATACAGAAAAACAAATGTATTATGATTCCGCAGAACGGAATATTCGCAAATTAACAAGAACGATTGATCATTTCATAGAACACTATGCATATTCCGAACAAGGAAAAACGATTCAAGCTAAAATGATTGACGGAAGAAGCTTAATTGAAACCTTATGTAATTGTGTCTCAGATTTATTCTCCGAACAAAAAATCACACTTTCTGTCCGGATTAGCGGAAACGATTCTGTCTGTTTAGATGAATATATGCTGGAATCTGCTTTTCTGAACCTGATTTCTAACGGAATCAAAGCAACAAAAGAAACCCCTTGCAAATTAAATGTCTTTGCTTCTTTTGATCAGGGCACATTGATTCTTTCTGTTCAGGATTTTGGGGACGGAATTCCTCTTGAACATCATAAATCCATTTTACAGCCACTGGTTCAATTGGGGAATTTTAAAGAAGGAACAGGTATGGGACTTGCCATTGTTTCAGAATTTGTTTCACTTCATCATGGAGAATTATTAATTGAAAGTGCTCCCAAAAAGGGAAGCACATTCACTTTAAAAATTCCTTTTCAGACACCGAAAACCGATTCCTCTTCTTCTCTGAAACAATTGCATTTAGATTTGGAACGAATTCAAAGAATCAAAACAGAACTGGTAGATTCACTGTAGTATTTAGTATAGTTTTATGATTACGATCCTTTTCCCAGATTACAGAGAAAAGGATCATTTTCATACCTGAATAGCATAGCATTATTTGGTTGCTTCGCAGTTGACGGTCTTTTTAAAATATCGTTGGAAGATTTCGGTAGAGGTAATGGTTACAGTAATTTTATGGTTCCAAGATTAAAAATTATTTATGGTTATTTATCTTTTGGGTAATTTATGATAAAATATTATTATAAACAATGCAACTTTTTGACGAGTTGAATTGTATTATGAGTGAAAGGAACTTTTTCCTTAAAATTAAGTCTAAATATTAGAAAGGTGGTTTTATAATGAAGAAGCTAGTATCTATTTTACTCGTGATTATGTTATTAGGAACACAGTTAGTTTTTGCGGAAGAAAAAACGAGTGGTGATGGTCCTGTTCATTTTACCTTTGCACAATTAACGAATATATCGATTGAAAAGGTTAAAAAGATTTCAATAGGTTGTAGTAAAAGCGGACTTGGACTGTCAGAGTTTTCTATTTCTTCTCCACTTATAATATCAAATATTTTTAATTCTGTTAAGAATATGCAATTTGAAAAAGAGATTACAACCGCTGGTGGTAGTGCTGGTGGTTGGCTATATGGTATAAATTTCTATATGGAAGATGGCACATATATTCAGTTTGGTACAAGAATACATATTGATAAAGTTGACTATAATGCAGTATTTCCTGATATTGCTCTTGAAGAAATGGCATATTATCATGACTTGATAAAAAATATTGATAGTAGCGAATGGGCTACCGATTACATTTTAGAATGTCAGGAATTTGGATTTTTAGAGGACGTAACAAACCTTTCATACAGAGAACCCATAACACGTGAGAAGTTTTGTGAAATCCTTTTTAATATATATTCAAAATCAATAGAAAATCCTAAGACTTGGAATATTGGTATGTACCCAATATTTGAGGATTGTAACAATGAAAAAGTTGTTACACTTTATCTTGAAGGAATAATCAGAGGCAAAGGCGATACGCTTTTTGCACCGAATGATTATTTAACCAGAGAAGAGGCGGCAACAATCCTTATTCGTTATGTAAATAAATTTACGCCTATGCCTACAACAGAAATGTATTTTGAATATGATGATATAAGCGAGGTATCTGAATGGGCATCTGATTCTGTTCAAATTATTAGTAATTTAGGTATCATGGAAGGTGTTGGTGATAATAAATTTGCACCAAAAGATACCTATACAGCGGAGCAGGCAATAGCAACAATAATGAGATTGTATAATAAAAATAATTGAATAACACATGCTAGGAGCTTTGAATCTACAGGTTCATCGCTCCTTTTTTGTTACATAAAGAATGAATCGTGGATTTATTTGGATACAGAAGTTATTTAAAGTCCATACAATACTGTAAATAGCGGTTGACTAAAACGAAAAAATATGCTATAATAAATAAGATATTATTCTGAAGGGATTGATTACAAAATGGGTTTGACACTAACCGAAAAAATACTAAAAGCACATCTGATTGACGGTGTGTTTGAAAAAGGAACAGAAATCGGTTTACGGATTGACCAGACGTTAACTCAGGATGCTACCGGAACCATGGCATACTTGGAATTTGAAGCTATGGGAATTCCCAGAGTAAAAACAGAACGGTCTGTTGCCTATATTGACCATAACACTCTGCAAAACGGATTTGAAAATGCAGATGACCACAGGTTTATCGGTTCTGTGGCAAAAAAACACGGAATCTTTTTCTCCCGTCCCGGTAACGGAATTTGTCACCAGGTTCATTTGGAACGATTTGGGATTCCGGGCAAAACATTAATTGGTTCAGATTCTCATACTCCTACCGGCGGAGGACTTGGTATGATTGCCATTGGTGCCGGCGGATTGGACGTAGCAGTTGCCATGGGCGGCGGTGCTTATTATATTACTTATCCTGAAATTGTAAAAATTGAATTGACAGGAAAGCTTCGTCCCTGGGTTGCGGCAAAAGATGTGATTTTAGAAGTATTAAAACGGCTGTCTGTTAAAGGTGGCGTCGGAAAAGTGATTGAATATTGCGGTGAAGGAGTAAAAACTCTGACCGTTCCCGAACGTGCTACCATTACCAACATGGGCGCAGAGCTTGGTGCAACCACCTCTATCTTCCCTTCTGACGAACTGACCTATGAATTTATGAAAGCACAAAAGAGAGAACAGGATTGGGTTGCTTTGTCTGCGGATGCAGATGCGATCTACGATCAAACTATTACTATTGATTTGTCAGAGGTGGAACCTGCTGCAGCTTGTCCTCATTCTCCTGACAATGTAAAATCCATCAAGGAAATCGGTGATATGAAAATTGATCAGGTGTGCATCGGTTCTTGCACCAACAGTTCCTTACTTGATATGTTAAAGGTTGCTCACATTTTAAAAGGAAAAACAGTGCATCCTGATGTATCTCTTTCCATTGCACCCGGTTCTAAACAGGTACTCAATATGCTGGCAGAAAATGGTGCTTTGTCCATTTTGATCGATGCCGGCGCGAGAATTTTGGAAAGTGCATGTGGACCATGTATCGGAATGGGACAGTCTCCCAACTCAGGAGGTATTTCATTGCGTACCTTTAACCGTAATTTTGAAGGACGTTCCGGTACCAAAGACGGTCAGATTTATCTGGTTTCTCCCGAAACTGCGGCTATTTCTGCTGTTACCGGTGTACTGACCGACCCTACAACCTTAGGCGAAATGCCCGACTTTTTATTACCTAATGAATTTTTGATTAATGATAATATGGTAGTACCTCCCGTAGCGGAAAGTGATATGGACAGTGTTGAAATTTTAAGAGGACCTAATATCAAGCCCTTCCCCACAACCACACCGTTGGAGAATACCATTGATTGTCCCTGCTCGTTAAAAGTAGGCGATAATATTACCACAGACCATATTATGCCTGCAGGAGCAAAGATTCTGCCTTTGCGGTCGAACATTCCTGCTATTTCCAAATTCTGCTTTACCGTATGTGATGAAGCATTCCCCGAACGTGCAGAAAGCTTTGGCTCCAGCATTATCGTTGGTGGTGCCAACTACGGACAAGGTTCTTCCCGTGAGCATGCAGCTCTCGCTCCTTTACATTTAGGGATTAAAGCAGTTATTGTAAAATCCTTTGCAAGAATCCACCGTTCCAATCTGATTAATGCAGGAATTTTGCCTTGTACCTTTAAAAACGAGGGGGATTATGACAAGATTTCCCAAGGAGACAGATTGGTCATGGAAAACGTAGCAGATGCAATCAAAAACGGAAAAGAGCTTATGCTGAAAAATATGACTACAGGCGAAACCATTCCTTGTCTTTGCGAGCTGAGTGACCGCGCTAAGGAAATTGTATTGGCCGGAGGTCTCTTAAGCTATACCCGTGAACAATTACAATAGAAAGGATGTGCCCCAAATGGCAAAAATTCAAATGAAAACCCCTCTTGTTGAGATGGACGGGGACGAAATGACCAGAATTATCTGGAAAATGATTAAAGATATTTTACTCCTTCCTTATGTGGATTTAAAAACAGAATATTATGATTTGGGATTGGAATACAGAAACGAAACCAATGACCGGGTTACCTTTGATTCTGCAGAAGCGACTAAAAAATACGGTGTTGCGGTAAAATGTGCGACCATTACGCCCAATGCTGCCCGTATGACAGAATATAACCTGAAGGAAATGTGGAAATCTCCCAACGGAACCATTCGTGCCATTTTGGACGGAACGGTGTTCAGAGCGCCCATTATCGTAAAGGGAATCACTCCGTATATCCCCACCTGGACAAAGCCCATTACCATTGCCCGTCATGCTTA
>JAZQHN010000164.1:0-5269 GCA_045540615.1 Clostridia bacterium | reverse complement strand
CGGATTCCTGCATTCCGGCACTCGTCAATTGCAGGCTTCACTTCGGGACGGACAGGATCAATCATACCCACAAGTCCGATAAAGCAAAGATCACATTCCACGCTCTCGGAATCGTATACCGAAGGCTCAGCAGAAAGGTCTTTTTTGGCTGCTGCCAGGACACGAAGTGCACGATCTGCCATTCCTTTATTGGCTGCAAGAATATTCATACGGATTTCTTCGGTCATTTCCACAGTTTGACCGCCAACAAGCGCTTTTGTACATCTCTTTAAAAGTTCATCGGGAGCACCTTTTGTAAACTGAACGAGAGCGTCTGCAGTTTTATGAACCGTTGACATCATCTTTCTGCCGGAATCAAAAGGAACCTCACCAATTCTGACAAATACATCTTTCTGATTATTTTTGGAAACACCAAGAGTTTCCGCATAATTGACAAGAGCACATTCTGTAGGCTCACCTACAGCGGTACCTGATTCTGTATCAAACTCTGCATCCGAACAAAGTGACATTGCATTTGCAAGAAGAACTTCATCTTCTCCGTAATGATCTACAACTGTCATCTTATTCTGTGTCAGGGTACCCGTTTTATCTGAGCAAATAATCTGTGTGCAACCAAGGGTTTCTACTGCAGTAAGCTTACGGATAATAGCATTACGCTTGGACATATTGGTAACACCAATGGAAAGAACAATTGTCACCACGGTGGCAAGACCTTCCGGAATTGCTGCAACCGCAAGAGAAATCGCAATCATAAAAGAATTCAAGATAGGTTCAAAGCCAATGCCGTCACGAATCAGCTGAACACCAAAAATAACAATACAGATTCCTATCACCAAATAGGTAAGAATTTTTGAAAGACCAGCAAGCTTGATTTGAAGAGGTGTTTTCCCCTCTTCAGTCTGAGCAAGAGCATCTGCAATTTTTCCCATTTCGGTTTCCATACCTGTCGCTGTTACAATCGCTTTACCCCGTCCGTAAACTACAGTTGAGCCCATAAACACCATGTTTTTTCTATCGCCCAAGGTAACATCACCATTGGCACCGGGTGTCAATGCTTCCACTTTTTTATCCACGGGAACAGATTCTCCGGTAAGTGCAGCTTCTTCAATTTTCATAGAAGCACACTCGATAATACGTGCATCTGCCGGAACTGAATCACCTGCTTCAAGAACTATGATATCACCAACAACCAGGTCTTCGCTGGGAATGGCTATTTGTTTTCCATCACGAATTGCCTTGCTTTGTGCCTTTGACATTTCCTGTAGCGCTTCAATGGCTTTTTCTGCCTTGCTTTCCTGAAAAACACCTAAAATAGCATTAATCAGGACAACGGCAAGAATAATCACTACATCAGAAGGAAAACCCATGTGCCCTGAATGGATTCCTTCGTAGATTTCCACACCGGCAGAAATAGCCGCAGCAACCAAAAGAATAATTGTCATTGGTTCGCAAAGCTGTTTCAAAAATCGGTGAAGCATTGATTCCTTCTTCGCCTCAATCAGTTTGTTTTTACCATTTTTAGCAAGCCTTTTTTCCGCCTCAGAAGAACTCAAACCATTGATATTGCTATCGACCGTTCTGATTACGTCATCGGCATTACTGAGATAGTGTTTCATAATGTTCCTCCTACTAAATAGAATAAAATATTTTTGTTATTATATGCAATAAAAAAAGACTTTTGCAGTAATATACCACAAAAGTCTTGCTATCAAAACTGATCCAAATAACCGGACAAAATGTCGGGTTGACGATTATCGGAAATGCAAAAGCACTCAGCTACTCCCTTTTGTTATTGTAATTATAATATCACAAAAACATTATTTTGTCAATCAATTAGATAAAATTAATCGGGAAATTCAAAAATTTATATCGTTTCTTTTGTATAGGCATGAAATTCCTCGCTTATTTCACCATGGACACCCTCTTTATTCACAGCACAAACCTTATAATAATAACAGGTATGTTCCTTGAGTCCTGTATCTTCGTATCGTCCGACAACGTATTCCTCCGGAAAAATTTTAGCAATAAAAGTACTTTCGTTTACTTCGAAATTTGCTGTTTCGCTTCTATAAAGATCATAATGAGAAAAATCAGGCTCGGTATTATGCCCCCAAAGTAAATATAAATGACCCGGTTTTTCACCGCATGCTGCACAAGGTTTAGAGATCAGTCCTGTGTATACAGAGCCGATCGGTGCAGGCACAGAATGATTGCATGGGATGTCTTCTGCTTTGCGTTCAGATAAAGTGATGTTCTCTGCCCCGAGACGATAGGTAATAAAACCCTTTGTTTTTTTGTTGGTACACGGATACTCATCAATTGTATTTCTTTCTGTATAAACCGTCATTCCTGCAAGATCCTTTACCGGAAAGTCTTCTTGGTTTCCGTAGCACCTTGCAATCACACCTTTTCCGTCATCTGCCCGTTTTAATGTGAGAAGTCTGAGCTTTGTATCTATATTCATAAAGCTTTTTGATGACTCCTTGCAATATCCCTTTTGCGGTGGAATTTCTTTGATAAAAACAGGATTTGCATATCGTTCAGCCATTTGTAAAAGAGTTTCTTCCCAATGATTGTTCTTGTACGAGGTGATGGAA
This sequence comes from Clostridia bacterium, assembly GCA_045540615.1. GTDB lineage: Bacteria > Bacillota > Clostridia > HGM11514 > HGM11514 > SIG438. Next base: position 2,672 of record JAZQHN010000164.1, on the reverse strand, counting down.
AATCTAAACCTAAAATTCAAGTGACTTCCACCGGGAGAATGCATCTGTAACCAATCGTTTGCAACATAAGCAAAGATTTGTGAACCTTTTCCCGTATTTGCAAAGTCCGTTTTATCCGGATGAATATGGTCAAATTCAACCAGCTGAGAATCAAGCATCATAAGAGCAATACCAAAATTCTCATTCTGACAGCAACACCATTCGTTAGCAGCCATGTAAACATCTGTGCCGTGTCCGGTGACATCCTTGGCATATTCAGCAACATTACCGTTCAGATGACACAATCTTTTTGCATTTTCCACCATAAAAGGAAATGAAAAATACAGATAACGGTAATAACGGTTATTATTGATCATATCTTTTGCATGATAAATCTGATTGTCGATATCAATTCTCTTTTCAAATCGGAAAAGAACAATTTTTTGGACAATCTCACATTTCAGAGATTGGTGTGTGGTTTTAATTGTAACAGTGATTTTTTGTTCTTCGGTTTTCACCTCAAATTCTGCCTGTTCGGGAGAATAAAAGGTTTTATGATTGTCATAGGTGTAAAGCATTTCATTTGCATTGTATTGGCTACTTTTGTCAAGTAACTCCTTACCGAGTTCCTTATCAAAGATGGATTGAATTGTACCGTTTTTTGCAAAGGAAACCTTATAAAATATGTTTTCAATTTCAGGGGGTGTATCTGACTTTGTAGTTATTGCGTTGTTTTCGAAAAAGGAATCGTCGGAAACAACGGTATACCCCATAGGCGGGACACTTACCAACGCGTATCGGTTCTCTTTTTCAATCAATTCAGTTCTGTGTTGTAACGTTTGATTGAACACAACGGTTGCGTGTTCGGTACTTGCAATGCTTGACGAAATACTGTTAAGAGCGTTTGAAAGTTCTTTTTGTGCTGTTTTGGTGGCTTTTTCAATCCAATCCTTGTGCTGCATCCATGTTTCATAAACTCTTCTCCCTTGATAACCACTGGTTCCATAAGAATGCTCGTCATTCAATAAAAGAGAATCCCAGGCTCGTCTGAACTCTGTGGCGGGATATGAATAATTTTTGTCAAGCAACCCTGCAATTACAGACCATTTTTCAGCCGTGGGTAAAAGTCGGTCTGCTTCAAATTTCTTTGCCAAAAGCTCAGGTGCCGATATGGGATGCTGATACCAACCTCCTGTAATATCTCCTTTGATGACGGGGATTTGATCATGATGCTTTTCTTTCAGTACAGCAAAAGGTTCATCGGGATTGCCAAGTGTCCTCAATTGAGGAAAGCTCCATTTCTGATTCCAAGCCTGTATTTGATCAAGAAGATTGGTGTTGGGTGATTCATCATCACCATAGCATGCCATCAGCCATACAGAATAAGGATATTTTTCATCAAGCAGCGGAAGCTTTTCTGCCATTCGCTGTTCCATTACGGGAATAGTATTTTTGTCAATGGGGGTTTGGTGGTAAAGACCAAATTCTTCTCCGCCGTTGTCATATTGGGGAGATGCCCATACAAGTAATCTGTTTTCGTTATCGTCTTCCCAGTAAAAGACCATGGGAAGATTAGAACTATAGCGGATATCAATTCTGGAACCTCCTCCGTTTGCCTCCGGCGACCATTGGCATCCGAAATACCTTCTGTTCATTTCCCAAATGGTGGAAGGCAATGGATTCCAATGATTGGGAGAAAACAAAATGTTTTGATATCCTGCATCGGTATATGCTTGAATCATCGACATGGGCAGACCGTTATTATCAATCATGGAGAGTGTTTTACTGTTGATTCCCCATGATTCAGAAAGTCGTTTTCGTTCATAGGTACTGCGGCACATTTCCTCTAATCCGTAGGTTTGGATATGATTTCCTGCAACTGCACTGCATATTCCGATTTTTCCCGTTTTAATGGCATTTTCTGCTACATCCTTTGCTTTTTCATATCCCTTTTCCATATAATAGTTATTCCAGACCCAAGTGCCTTCAATGGTATATCTGTATTGATTCAGTAAATCAAGATGGTTTGTTTCCTCACAAAGGTTGATTGCTTTATCAATAAATTTCACGCTGTTGGCTCTTTGGATATACTGTGAGTTATGAAGACCTATATCGGTGTGAGAGGAAATCATAAGATAAAAGGTTCGGGGAATTGGTTTTTTCCATGTTGATACGACTTCATAAATCACGGAATCATTTTGGTCGGTAAATCTCCACAATGCATCAAAACTTTCTTCTTGAACCGGCAAAAGCAGATTGGCTTTTCCGATTCCGCTGTCAAAAGCAACCGATACATCATTTACAATCACAGTTTCATTTTTGAGTACGGTTAATCTTAAATGTACGGTATGAGCACAGTCGTATTCAATATTGATTCTTTGTAAGTTTTCTTTTGTTACCATAGAAATGGCATTGATTTTTAATTTTTGAATGACACTCATAATCAACAATCCTTTCTTGCGGGGATAAGTTGATTATATCAGATGTCGGACAATCTGACAATGGAATTATCTGCATTAAAAAGTTGGATTTTGTAAACTGGTTTTATTATTTGATGAAATGTGTTGCGTTATATCATAAGTTGTGATATAATGATGTAAATTCAATCTTACGGAAGTGAAGTTATGGATACCAATATTTCGCTGTTATACATCAGGGATGTGATAAGTCGGAGGCCAAGCGGTCTTAGGAAG
>JAZQHN010000163.1:0-5715 GCA_045540615.1 Clostridia bacterium | reverse complement strand
CGACTTCTATCGGAGAAGAAGAGGACAGTCATTTAGGAGATTTTATCCCGGATGATGATGCTCCGGCTCCCAGCGAAGCGGCATCCTTCCTGTTATTAAAAGAGCAGCTGGTGGATGTATTGAATACCTTAACCAGTCGTGAGGAAAAGGTTCTTCGTTTGCGTTTTGGTCTCGATGACGGACGTGCAAGAACATTGGAAGAGGTTGGAAAGGAATTTAATGTAACCCGTGAGCGTATCCGTCAGATTGAAGCGAAGGCGCTCCGAAAATTGCGTCATCCTACCAGAAGTAAAAAATTAAAGGATTATTTAGACTAATTGTTCAGGCTGTTTCTTAGGAGACAGCCTGTTTTATCAGGGAGAAGAATCATGTACGGATTAGACGAACGTTTACAGATGTTATTTTCATGTATTGAATCATGTCATTGTGTGGCAGATATCGGAACAGACCATGGTTTTTTGCCGATTGCGTTGTTAAAAGCTGAAAAATGCACCAAAGCAATTGCTTGCGATATCAGTGCTCCTTCTTTATCCAAGGCGGAGAAAAACAGCAGAATCCAGGGGGTTGATTTGGAATGCAGACTGAGCGACGGATTGGCACAATTAAAGGAGAATGAGGCGGATTGTATTGTCATTGCCGGGATGGGCGGGATTTTGATTTCAGAAATTTTGGAACGCGAAAAAGAAAAAGCATTAAATGCCACCTTAGTTCTTCAACCTATGACAGCAGTAAAGGAACTGCGGGAATATCTTTGCCAAAACGGCTTTATGATTCAGTCAGAGGACATGGTATTTTGCGACGGGAAATTGTATCATGCTATTGTGACAAAGAGAGGTCAGACCAAAGAGTATGATTGCGAAATCGGAACCAAACTCAGGAATCATCCTTTATTTAAAGAGTATCTTGCATTGAGAATTAAAAAAGAAGAAACTATATTGAATCAAATGGGATTGTTCAGAGGAGAACAGTATGAATTTCATAAACAGCTTTTAGAAAAACTAAAACAGGAGGAACAGTGATGGTAACAGTAAAAGAGGTAAGAAATCAGATCAATGAACTTGCTCCATACGAATTAGCAGAGGAATGGGATAATTCAGGCTTAATTCTTGGTCGATGTGATATGGCGGTTCGCGGAATATTGATTGCATTGGATGTCACAAAAGAAGTGCTTTCTGAAGCAGAAGAAATGGACTGTAATTTGATTATTACCCATCATCCTTTTTTATTTTCACCCATGAAACGGGTGACTGATGAGAATTTTCAGGGAGACATATTGCTGACAGCGGCGGAAAATAAGATTGCTCTTTTGTGTGCTCATACCAATCTTGACATGGCGAGGGATGGAATTAACGACCGATTGTGCCGTATTCTTGAAATTGCCGGCGAGGAAGAAATACTTCCCTTTAAAACAGGAATGATTTCCCGGGAAATGAACTTAAGAGAATTACTTGGAATCGTCAAAAACCGTCTTGGATGTTATGGATTAAAATATACAGGAAACATGGAAAGAAAAATTAAAAAGGTAAGTATTTGCAGCGGAAGCGGGAGCGATTTTCTGTCTCAAGCGGCGATACAGGGGGCAGATGTGTTGATAACAGCAGACGCTAAATATCATGACCACCAAAAGGCATCCCAATTGGGAATTTGCCTGATAGATGCGGGTCATTTTGAAACGGAACATATTATTTGTCCAGTATTACAGAGTAAATTAAAGAAAGTCTTTCCTTCATTGAAAATAGAAATTTCTCGTGTTCATGAAGGATTTTATCAGTATTTTAATGAGGAGTGAATGAAATGGAACCAAAACGTGCATCAGAATCCTGTACCGAACAGGTGCAGATTTTATTTTCAGCAGATATGAACGGAGCAAAGCGTCTTTTTGGCGGAAAATTAATGGCTTGGATTGATGTTGTTGCAGCAGTTACAGCCAGAAGACACAGCGGTAGAAATGTAACGACCGCTTATGTGGACTCCTTGCAGTTTTTAGGAGCAGCTTATGCCAATGATACTCTTGTTTTGAGAGGGTGTGTTACCTATACAGGTACAACCTCTATGGAGGTAAAGGTGGAAACCTATGTAGAGGAGCTTGACGGCTCTAAACGTATGGTCAATACAGCCTATGTTGTACTGGTAGCATTGGATGAAAATGAAAAACCAACACCTGTTCCGCCCCTTTTGGTTGAAACAGAAGAAGAGCAACAGCAATGGAAGGAAGCAAAAAAACGGTATGCGGACCGTAAGCAGTTGAGAAAACAATAAACTAAAATATGTAAAAAATTAAAAATGAATGCAACCTTTTTAAAACCAAAAAGGTATTATAGGTGAGGGGGGATTGCAATTGCAAAAGAAAAAAAGCCCTGTTCCGGAACAAACCGTAATTGAAACTTATTTCAATATGGTATATAAACTGGCTTTGTCCCAAACGAAAAACAAAACAACAGCGGATGATGTAACCCAGGAGGTGTTCTTACGGTACTTAAAGCATAGCGAAAAGCTGAAAACGGAGGAGCATAGAAAGGCATGGCTCATTCGTGTAACCTTGAATTGCAGTAAAAATGTGTTTACCAATGCGTGGTCTAAAAAGACAGTCCCTCTGGAAGATGAATTGGTATTCGAGGAGCAAGAAACAGGAGAGGTGTATTATGCTGTATTGGAGCTTCCTTCCAAATATCGCAGTGTCATTCATTTGTTCTATTACGAGGATATGTCCATTGAGGAAATATCAAAAGTATTGGAGCGTGCTCCTGCTACAGTAAAGTCTCAATTGTTCAGAGCAAGAGAAATGTTAAGAAAAAAATTAGAAGGAGGAGAGGCAGATGTTTCAGGAAAAATACAAAAAGGCGAATGACAGCATTCCATGCAATCAGGAATTGAAGAATAGCCTTATGAAAAAAGCGGAAGCACCATCAAGAAATAGTTTGCTCCCTTGGATTTGTGCAACAGCGGCTGTAATCGGTATTAGCGTTTTTTCGTATATGGGTTTTCATCAAGAGAGCAATACAGATGTTTTAAGCTCTGTTGCGAGTAATACACCTGCTGTTTCAGTCTCCCAAACTCCAAAAGCGGAAACAAAAAAAGAAAAACAAAAGAGTGAAGGAACTGTCGGGATTGTAAAACAGGAATCTGACAGAGTTATGGCTGTTGCAGTAGCAGAACAAGAGGAAGTAAAAACGGAAACTGTGATTGAATCAGAAGAACCTGTTTCGGATATTCCTGCAACTGCAAGTGTTGTAATGCCAAAAACAGTTGAATTGGAACCGGATACGGATTATTTAGAAGAAATTCCTCAGCCTGCTGAAAAAACAGAAGTTTCGGAAAATCAGCAAATAGCAGGAGGTGGAGGGGCAGCTATGGCATCCGTTGGCGGAGGTAGTTCTATGGCATATGAGAGTGACTCTGAACAACCCGAAACAGAAAATAGTAACGAGGAAGAAACAGAAGAGAATGAGCCGGAAGAAGAAACTCCTCAGCCGACGATTTCACCTGATTTGATAACGGAGGAATAAATAAAGAAAAGAGGAAGGAAAATGAAAAGAAAAATATCGATTTTGTTATGTGTTTGTTTGTTATTTGGATGTCTCATAACATTTGCAGGAGCCGACACAGCAGTAGAACGGTTGCAGCAAGACGGTATTTTAGTGGGAGACGAAACGGGTGCACTGCGATTGAATGACACCATTACCCGGGCAGAATTTTCCCGTCTGGTTTGGGAAACGGGGTTGATAGAAGAAGGAAAAACATTTGCAACCTTTTCTGATGTATCTGATACCCATTGGGCATATTCGTTCATTGGAAAAATGGCAGGAGCAGGACTCCTTTGCGGATATCCTGACGGAACCTTCCGACCGGAAGAACCCATTCAACTCATTCATGCAGAACGAATCTTGCTGAGAGTGCTGTTTGAAGATCCCATGCTTGAAGCAACCGATTTTCAATGTGGTTCATTGGCAATGGATTTGAATTTGCTGGATTATGTAAGAGCATTGCAATATGAAACGATTACCCGTCAGGATGCAGCCTGTATGATTGACGGGACAAGAACGGAAGCAATTGACGGCGATACATCGGTTGATTTTATACCTGCTGTTTTGAAAAATCAAATGACAGCTATAACATCCGGAGGCGGTTCTTCTGTTAAAACGGAAATGATAACTGATGAAGACGGAGCAGTATCTTATGACGTTTCGGCTCCTATCGCGGCAATTGGGGGAACAGTATCTTTGCCTTTTCCCTTTGAAGAGGGTTCAACAGAAAATTATGCTCCTGTAGAAGAGAGTGGATTCAGAAAAACAGCTGTGTCACCCTTATCTACTTTTTCCATTGATACTGACACAGCCTCCTATTCCAATATGAGACGGTTTGTGTTATCGGGAAATAAACCGACGAAGGGTGCTGTCAGGATTGAAGAGCTGATTAACTATTTTACATATGAAAACCGACAACCGGAGAACGGGGAACCTTTTAGTGTGACAACGGAGGTTTCTGCGTGTCCCTGGAATGAAAAACATCTTCTTGCAAGGGTGAGTGTTCAAGGAGAAGAATTACAGAACGAGGAAAGACAGCCTCAGAATTTGGTGTTTTTGGTAGATATTTCCGGTTCCATGTACGATAAAAATAAGCTTCCCTTAGTAAAAAAATCCATAGGATTGTTATTGGAACAACTGGATGAACGAGACACTGTTTCTCTTGTTACCTATGCAAATGGAACGGAAGTAGTATTAGAAGGAGTTAACGGCACGGAAAAAGAAAAAATACAAGAAACGATAGATTCTCTTTATGCGTCGGGAGGAACGGCAGGAGAAGCAGGCTTGAATCTTGCTTACAAACAGGCGGAAGCACATTTGAAGGATGGAAATAACCGTATTATTCTTTGTACTGACGGCGATTTTAACATTGGACCTTCCTCTGATGCGGAAATGAAGGCACTTGTAGAAGAAAAGCGGGAAAAGGGTATTTTTATCAGCGTTCTTGGGTTTGGCATGGGAAATTATAAGGATAATCGACTGGAGATTTTGGCAGATAACGGAAACGGTAATTATTTTTACATTGACAGTCTGAAAGAAGCAAAAAAGGTATTATCGGATGAAATGACCAAAACTCTATATACCATTGCAAAAGATGTAAAAATCCAGACGGAATTTAATCCCGATACGGTAGAAGAATATCGGTTGATAGGCTACGAAAACAGAATGCTTAATACAGAAGATTTTACCAATGATAAAAAGGATGGCGGAGAATTAGGGGCAGGCAGTACCGTTACTGTTCTTTATGAAATCATTCCCGGTAAGGGAACAGATGCAGAGCTTAGATACCAAACAGCAGAAACAACGGGAAGTGATGAACTGTTTTGTGTTAATATCCGCTATAAGGAACCGAAAGGGACAGAAAGTAAGCTTCTCCAATTCCCAACAAAGGATATATCCCAAAGAGCGAGCAAGGATTTTTATTTTGCGGCTGCTGTTGCGGAATTCGGCATGCTGTTAAATCAAAGTGAATTTTGTGGTTCAGCAAGCTATGACAGTGTTTTGTCCCTTGCAAAGGACGCAAGAGGAGAGGACGAATTCGGTTATCGGAGTGAATTTATCAGTTTGGTAGATTTGATGAGAATGATTGAATAACCATAAAAGGAGCTGTAGCAAAATGAATTTCATTTGCTACGGCTCCTTTGGGGTGGACGGAAAATAGCACAGATTGGACAAACTGAGCCAGCAAAGC
>JAZQHN010000162.1:0-2549 GCA_045540615.1 Clostridia bacterium | reverse complement strand
TATATTGTTCCATTGTACCGTTTTCAGCCGTTTCTCTGACCAATTCCTTAGTCATTTCTCTGTTCCAGCCATAGCCAATCCGTGCCCCCGGTTTTGCGTCAATCACATACCACATTTCTGTTTTTCCGCGGGAACTGTTTTCGAATTTTTGCGCAAAGGAATCATCGGGATGAACCTGAATGGAAAGATCACCATCTGCATCAATGATTTTAAACAAAAAAGGAAAATCTTCTGGTGCAATTTGTCCCGGGTTTTTGGCAATTACTTCAGCCAAAGACATTCCTTCCCATTCACCGTTTGCAATTATGCTTAATCCTGCAGGATGAGTGGATACCTCCCAGCTTTCTCCGGCATGATCTTTTGTGCAGTTTTTATGATAATAATCCCGAAGCTTTGTGCCCCCCCAAATGGGATATTTGATTTCAGGAATCATTTTTAGTGGAATCATAGTTTGCCTCCCTATAATATTCTTATTCTATTTTACTACAAAACAGAAAAAAAGTCCAGCAAAAACGAAAAATAGTTGAAATAATTCTTCTGCGAAACAGTTGCAATATTTTCTAAAGTATGATATAATGAGTTCGTCAAAGAAGAAATTGTCGCAATGTCACAGGGAAGTGTTTGGATGAAAGCAAAAAATAAGAAAAAAATAATTTTAATGCATGGTTTGTTTTTTCTTGTATTATTATGGATTGCTTTTTACTGGAAGTGCCCGTCAAAGGTATTGTTTGGTATTCCTTGTCCCGGATGCGGGTTGACAAGAGCATATAAGGCGGCATTGCGGCTCGATTTTCAATCGGCCTTTTCTCATCATCCTTTGTTTCCGTTGGCAGTTCCTACACTGATGTATTTGATTCACTATCGTGTGTTACCTTGGCGTTTGCCCCAATGGGCGGAATTGACTTTGGGAATCTTGATAGCTGTATTGTTTTTGGGATTGTATGGATATCGGATGATATTTGATTCAGTATTTCGAGCTGACGGAGGAGTTCCCTTGTTCAGCTTGTTGATAAATTAAAAGGGGGAAATACCTATGAAAAAATGTATGAATTGCGGATTTGAAAGTCAAGAAGGAAATTTTTGTCCCAAATGCGGGAACGGTTTTGTTGAAGTATCGGAGCAACCTGTTGCAGAACAGCCCCATTTGGAGCAGAGTGTTACAGAGCCGAACACAGGAATATATCAGGCACCTCCGGTTCCTTCCGATGACAATGTCACGGTGGGAGAATGGATGATTAGCTTGTTGCTGACGGCTATTCCTTGTGTGAATCTGATTATGCTTTTGGTATGGGCATTCGGAGGCGGAGCAAAGAAATCTAAATCTAACTGGGCAAAGGCTTCCTTGATTTTTGTATTGATTTCTCTTGCAATCAGTCTGATTTTCGGAATTATTATGGGAATCGCAGGAGTCGGCATTGTAAATCAAATGTATTATTAAAAAAGTAATCCTATCAGAGAGGTTTGTTTTTCTTCTGATAGGATTTTTAATTGTCGAACAAAGAAACTTGGGAATGAAGGTCTGCAAGATTAATGATCGTCAATCCCTTTTTTCTTGCATAATTAACGGTAAAGGCAGTACCGCCCGTTGAGTTGGTCAAATAACAGATGCAGAAGGAGGCGTGGTTGACCAATTGGCGGTTCCGTTCATGCATACAGCCCCGAAAATATTGGTCAGATACATATTCTACAGAATCACTTTCCCATAATATTTTCTGATAGGTAAAGTGGTCAGATGAATTCCAATATTTATCTTGTTCTTTGCATGGAAGAATCAAATGAAGCTGAATCTTCTTATTTTGTCTTTTTAAAGCAAGAATGGTTCGTGCCGCCATGGTATCAAAGCCTAAAGCACCTCCTGTATAAAAATGGAGGATGCCTTGCTCAATCAAGCTTGTGACCTGGCGGAAAAGACGCTCTGCCAATTTGTTTTCTTCCTCGGTAGTAAGTTTTCTGTGCCCTGTAAAACAACAGGAAATTTCTTTTTGCTCCATAATTATTCCTCCCTGCTTATTATAGCATAGGGGAGAGAAAAAATCAAGAAAAAACCGCAAGGAAGATACTTTTTGTTCCCTGCGGTGTCAGTTATTCTTCCATTTGTTTTCCCAGAAAGGAAGCGGCTGTTTTTGCAAGCTTATCCTCCACATCGCTCATTTTGGGGATTTGATCTGTTCCGAAAAAGACCACGGAACCGATGGAATCTCCTTCTGAAATAATAGGAACTACCATGCCTGCAACATATTTATCAATGCCGTCTGCCACATTGGTTTTATTACGGTCATCAGGCTGGAAGGAAACAGCTGTTTTTTCGTTTACAATCTGTTCCAGCTCAGGGGAAATTCGTTTGTCGTTCAGCTCCCGTTTGGGGGCGCCTCCTACGGCAATCACAGTATCCTTGTCGGTGATGCAGATAGAATGCCCGCTTGTTTTTGCCAAAGTTTCTGCATATTGGGCGGCAAAGGTACTAAGCTCTCCGATAGGAGAATATTTTTTGAAAATCACTTCTCCGTCCTTTTCAGTAAAAATTTCCAATGGGTCTCCTTCACGGATTC
>JAZQHN010000161.1:0-7612 GCA_045540615.1 Clostridia bacterium | reverse complement strand
GGATGGATTCATCCAGACCAAGTGCTGCCCACGCATTGGTATAGCTATATGAACCTGCCTTGGGTGTGTTTTCTCCGCCCACAACATACTTATCATAGTAAACAGCTCTCGGATTTACCTGACAGAATTGAAGCAAAGTATCAACTGCACTTGTTCCGTCGTCATAAAACCAGGTTTGTCCCACACGGATGTTGGCAGCGTTATCCCAAGAACCTCTGTACTGAAGTACAGCGCTTTTTCCTGTGGTTACTTCTAAGTAACCGTTTCCATCATGTCCGCCCGTTTCGTGAACAGTTGCACCGGCATCCATCCAGGATTGATAGGGATGATCATTACTGTTTTGCTTGTCAACATTCAGATTAGTTTCAAATCCTCTTGAGGTATTTTGTCCGTTTACTGCGGCTTTGATAAATACCAAAGAACCTGAAACATCTCCAACCTTTGCAGTTACGATAGTGGTTCCGTCATAACCGCCATCTACAATCACACCGTTTTTGTCCACCTTCAGAACCCAGGGACGGGTACTTTCATAGGTGATGGTTGCATCAGATAAATCAACAGAATTTCCTTCCGCATCAAAACCCGATACCTTTAATTTTGTTCCTGCAGGAACTGTTCCTGAATAAAAGGATGTGTTCCCTGACAATGACAAGGTTGCCAATACGCCTTCTGCTGCAAAAGCAGGACTGATCATTCCAAGCATCATAATCATTGTCAACAATACTGCTAAAACTTTCTTCATGCTGAGTTTCCTCCTTAAAAAATTTGTTTTTTGTTGCTGTGCTGCTCACACTTTTCCAAGCCTCACCTTTCCTTTCTTTGTTCAGAATGAATCAATTGAAATTTGTCCTTTTCATCCAACTCCAAAGATTCAATCAACACCTTATAAATCTCTTTTATATTTTCAAACCCTTCAGGTGTATGAGCATCGCTGCCGCAGTAAAATTGGCAGCCACACTCCTTTGCAATCCTATAAGGTCTTAAAATATCTTCTAAAATTTCAGAATGTCGTTTTATGATTTCTGCATTTAGTTCAATTCCCACCCCTCTGTCCGATGCTTTTTGAAACAAGCGGTATAGTTCATCATCGGAAATCAGGCTGAAAAACTCAGCCATATTTTCTCCCGGGGCACAAAGTCCTGTTGTCAGATGCGGTATTCCAATTTTATGAAAAGGAAGCTCTTGCTCCAACACAAAATCCAATCGGTTAATCCACGCCTTTGCACGGGTTTTGATGTTTGTCCCATCCTCCTCGGAAATGGTATGACCAAACTCGTGCATATGGGTTGTGGGAATAATCACAAAATCAAATTCATCAAATCGTTTTTTAGAAATACCTAAATGATAATCCCTATCGAGCTCCGTTTCGCATCCGAACAAAAAGGTAATTCCTTCTTGTTGCGGCAAAGGCTTTGCCTGAGAAATATACTGAAAATTCTGAATTTCATAATGCTTTAACTGAATCACTCCATATGCATCTTCATCCCAAAAATGATCGGTCAGGCAAAGGGTATTTAACCCATTTTCTTTTCCATACTGCAAAATCCGTTCATTGGTTTGCTTTGGATCCCTGGCACATAAGGATAACCGGGAATGAATATGCAAATCATGATCAAATTTAAATTTCATTTTTCGCTCCTTTACCAAACACGTCTGGTGGGAACCAAACTTACAGGGGATACCCCTTTAAATGAAATTTCTCCATAAATCGCTTCTACAAAGGCTTTCATAGAATTTTCGTCAGGACTGTATGCATTGACAAAAGCGTCTGCATTTTCCATAATATCATAATGAATGTAAGGATAGCCAAAGGATACACCCATGGACTTTTCTTTTCCGCTGGTAAAGGCGTGAATATAAGTTGCACATTCTTCCCCAAACAATGCCAAACCGCCCTTCGGTTTATGTCCTTCTACATAGGCTGCATATAAAATCAAGTCGTTTTCTTCTGATAATTTCTTAATTTCTTCATTGCTGGTCAATCTCCGTTGGAGATGCACCTTTGCTCCTCTGTTTTCAAACTCTTTCTTTAAGACATCAAGCTGTTCAAAGAAGGGGTCGAAATGTGTGGAACAAATAATTGCAACATTCTTGATTTCTTCTTTTTTCAGAGGCAGTAAGTTTTTTCTGTCACGAACCAAGGTCATGCTCTTTCGTGCAACTTCTCTGCAAACTTCAGTAGTATGAGGTGTGATATCCGCTGTGGTATAGTGAGGCAGATTACGGTAATTATCGTCAAACATTCCCAGTTTTTCCTTCATGTCAAGTACACGTTGGCAAGCATCATTAATTCTGTCTTCGGATAATTTACCATCTAACACCGCCTGTTCCAAAATGTCTCCCGAACCGGGCAGAGAGCCTAAAATGACATCATTTCCTGCTTTAATCAGTTCCACAATCAGGGTTTCATAAGGATAACATGAAAACAATCCACCCATAACAATTCCGTCTGTAATAACAACACCCTTAAAGCCCATTTTTTCTTTTAACAAATCAGTGATGATTTTTTTAGAAAGGGTGGAAGGAATGTAACTGTCATTAATTTTAGTATCATCCGCTGCCGGGAATGCTCCGTGACTAATCATAACAGAATACACACCGCCGTCAAAAACTCCCTGGAAGATTTTTCCCTGTTCTTCCCACCATTCTTCCATGGTAGAGGAATTGACGGTTTTACAAAAATGTGCGTCACGGTATTCATAACGGTCTCCTCCTGGGAAATGCTTTGCTGTTGCCGCAACACCGCTATCCTGAATTCCTCTGATTTGAGCATTTGCCAAGGCAATCATACGGTCGGGATTATCAGGAGCAAAGCTTCTGCCACATCCGGTAGCATTAAAACGATTGTAAATATCTACCACAGGCGACCACAGCCAGTTGATCCCGCCGCAACGGTATTCTTTGGCAATACATGCACCCACTTCATACGCAAGCTCTTCGGAGTCGGTTGCTCCGATTGCAAGAGCGCGGGGAGTTCTGGAACAGTCGCTAAATACGTGACCGCATCCCGTTTCAGCATCCCCTGCATTCAAAGCAGGAATTTTTAACATATCACTCTGCTTCTGCATAAATTCTTTCTGATCAGCAGCCGGTCTCTTATTTCCCCATTCTTCTGCCAAGTCAGTCAGCTTTACATTCTGAATGGCAACCTGCTCTGCCCAAAAGGAACCAAACTGTTCCTTTTCAAGAAGGGCTTTTACTTCCTCGTCAGTTTTGACAGTCAGCTTCCCACCTTCTCCTTTGATACAATGAATATCCCACTGATAAGGTAATAAACATTGACCAATTTTTTCTCTTAATGTCATTTCGGATAACAACGGTTTTTTCATAATAGATTCCTCCATATCTTTACCATCTGTCATAGAATGGTTTTAATCTGACGGGTGAAACTCCTTCAAATGGAATTTCTCCATAAATTGCTGCTGCAAATGCTTTCATTGACATTTCGTCAGGGCTGTAAGCATTGACAAAGGCATCTGCATTTTCCATAATATCATAGTGAATGTACGGATAACCAAAGGATACGCCGATGGACTTTTCTTTTCCGCTGGTAAAGGCATGAATATAGGTTCCGCATTCCTCTCCATACAAAGCCAATCCGCCTTTGGGTCTGTGTCCCGAAACATAAGCTGCATAAATAATCAAATCGTTTTCATCAGAAAGCTTCTGTATTTCTTCGTTGCTGGTCAATCTCCGTTGAAGATGCACCTTTGCTCCCCGATCTTCAAATTCCTGTTTCAACACCTGGAGCTGATCGAAAAAAAGATCATGGTGAGCAGAGCAGATAATAGCAACATTTTTGATCTTGTCCTTCTTTACGGGAAGAAAACTCTTTCTGTCGCGAATCAAGGTCATACTCTTTTCTGCAATTTTCTTGCAAACGGCAGCAGTTTGAGGAACAATATCCTCTGCCTTATATGTAATATCGCGATAATCGTCACGGAATAATCCAATCTTTTCTTTCATGTTCAACACACGCTGACAAGCATCATCAATTCTGCTTTCGGAAATTCTACCGTCAAGAACTGCCTGTTCGATAATATCACCCGTACCGCGCAAGCAACCCAACAACACATCGTTTCCTGCATTGATGAGATGAACTACCAATTCATCATAATCATACAAAGCAAACAAACTTGCCATAAGAATACTGTCTGTAATTGCCACCCCTTCAAAACCCATTTTGTTTTTCAATAAATCAATAATGATCTTTTTAGAAAGAGTTGCAGGAATATAATTCTCTTTGATTTTAGAATCATCCGCAGCAGGAAAGGAAGTATGACCAATCATAATGGAGCAAACGCCTCCGTCAATAACTCCCTGGAAAATTTTCCCTTGTTCTTCCCACCATTCTTCCATGGAGGAAGAAATCGAGGTCTGACAAAAATGAGCATCCCGATATTCATAACGATCGCATCCCGGAAAATGCTTTGCTGTTGCTGCAACACCCTGATCCTGAATCCCTTTAATCTGAGCATTGGCAAAAGCAATCTGTGCGTCAGGATTATCGGGTGCAAAGCTTCTTCCAATTCCGGTTGGAGCAAACCGGCTGGAAATATCCACCACAGGTGACCACCACCAATTAATTCCGCCGCTGCGAAGTTCTTTTGCAACACAAGCACCTAATTCATAAGCTAACTCCGGTTCATTGGTTGCACCGATTGCAAGAGCTGTAGAAACATGGGAACAATCTTTGAAAATATGTCCGCAGCCCGATTCGGCATCGCTGGCATTCAAAGAAGGAATTTTCAAGCAATCGCTTTGAGCTTGCATAAACCGTTTATGGTCATCACTCATGACAAGATCACCCCAGTGCTCAGTCAAATCAGTCAGTTTGATGTTTCTAACACCGATTTGTTCTGCCCAAAAGCATCCGAATTGTTCCTTTGCCAAAAGTGCCTTTCTTTCCTCTTCTGTCCTGTCAATTTCAACAGCAACTTCTGTTTTTTGATAAATATCCCATTGTTGCGGGAGTAGGCATTGACCGATTTTTTCTCTTAATGTCATTTCAGATAATGATGGTTTTTTCATAATTACCCCTTTCTTATTCCTTATGTCGGAACAGGTCATTTGATTCAATCGTTTGAACAATGAAAAAAATTTATCGCCAACACACTTATATTATACAACTATTTCAAAGAAAAATCTATAATCATTTTGACTTAAATTAGCACTATTTTATCTTTTTTTATAAAAAACATATCTTTTCAATAAAAAAGCAACCGTCAGGAAAATTCATCCATTTCCTGACGGCTTTCTAATTTTTCGCTTTATTAAAACTGAATTTTTCGAAATCGTAAAAGTCTAATCAAAGTGTTTCCGTTGTTTCCACAACTGTCATTCCGCGAGGCGGGATTCTATCTACAAAAGAATTACCATTTTTCTTCACCTGATATCCCTTGTATTTTAATACCGAAACAGCATTCTCAACCTGTCCGAAGCATTCTGTTTTTGGTAAATGATAATGGTACGTATCATTTCGTAAAAAATAACGATATTGATTCCCCTTTCTTTTATGGGTCGTAACATGAGCCCCCTCTTCAACAGCCTTTAATCCTGCAGTTTTTGTCAAAATGCGGGACAAGCATACAAAATATTCCTTGGGTAAAGAAGAATACCGTAAGGGGCATGTCCAGTAACCATCCATATCATCTTCCCAATTTTCCGCCTTTGTAAGAACACTTAATTGCTGCAACTCTTTCACATCTTCATTAAATTCAGGATAAACATCCATATTTCGGAACAAATAATAATAGTGTGCATGAATAGAATAACCTTCCAAACTCACAGGTGTCTCGCTCATGATGACCATAGGTGCTGTTGAAGAAGTAATCTTATCTTGTTCCTTCTGAGGCAGCAAATGGAAATTGGTAATCAAAAGAGGAGTTTTGATATTTCCGACCTGAGCAATATTAGCACCACAACCAATATCTAAGCCATTTAACAAAAGCTGATACTGAAATTCAAACGAAGAATAGCTTCTGTCCTGAATATATCGTTTTAATTCGGCATACATTCCCTCTTTTGAAACTAACACCGTATATCCGCAAACAGATTCCGGCAGTTCAAAATCAGCATCATCAAGCTGCTTATGAATCCATTGCCAATCAGATTTTGAAAGTCCGTTACTGAGGCAAAAAACCGGATGATTCACACAAACCTTATATCCATTATGATAAACAAACGTATTTTTTCTTCGAACAATATTAGCGGTCAATTCCATAGGGCTGTGTCGTAACACATCCCATTGCTCGGTCGTATCCTTCACCGGTGTCAACGCCATTAAATTAGTTTCCGGCAAATAGGCTTTCATCGTCATCTGCATTAGCATAAATTTATAATGATAACCGATACAATCCTCCTGAGTACTTTCATAACCGTTATTATCCCGTTTGGAATAAATGGGAAGATTAGGTGATACATCCTCAAGCATAATTCCATATGCCTTTTCACTTTGAATTTTGCCGTAATCGATTCCGTAACGGTATATTGCTTCAAAGGGATTACAGGTCCATGCCTGATTCAAAAAGATAATCCCCTTAACCTTGTTATGTAATTTTTCATAAAAAGTTCCCCAACGATCGGATAAAAAGGTCAGGTATTCATAATAACAAGAACGAATGATTTCTTCCCTTCTTGCAACATAATCCGTTTCTTGTAAACAAATATGAGGACTGTGAGCTAAGAATTGATCGATCATATCATCAGAGAAATCTCCGCCCTGATTACACAGACGTGAGGAAGAAATACCATCAGCAAGCTGAACACCGTCAAAACCGTAATCATCAATGATCCGATTGATCTGGTCAAACATGAAATCCTCGTAGTAGGAACCATCCTTAAAACGTTTTAATACATTCAATCCGTAGAAGCTTTCTCCGTTTTTCCTAGTGTACCAAAGCTCTTCATGTTGAGTACAATATTCGCCCAACATTAAAACACCTTCATCGCTCGGATAATAAAACATATCAAAAAAGGCAAAGGTTACTTTTACCCCCCGTTTATGAAGCTCAGCAATCAATCCTTTGAGTTCCGTATCCTTCCAGGGCTGACGATCTCGTTCTTCAGAACACGGAAGACCATAATAAGCGCAATCGCAAGGACGAAGTGTTTTCCCTGTGATTCCGTCATGCAAATTCACAAAATCCACGTCAGAAAATAAAAACGAAATCCCCTCAATCTTGGAAGACGTAACATCAAAAAAATGCCCTACTCCATAATCAGGCGCTTCCCTATCAAATCCAATTAATTCAATCCAATACCAATTCATCTGATTCACTTCTTTCTTGACTATATTATTGACATTTATTTTTTTTTATTATATAATGATTAAAAAAGAAAGTCAAGATAAATTTTGAATTTTTGCGAGGAAACCATGAATAGCTATTTATCTCTCTATGAAAAAGGAAATATGAAATATAAGTCCGCTGTCCGCTTTGGATCATGGATTCGAGGAAGTAATTTCACAGCCCACTGGCATGAATGGTTAGAAATGATGTATTTCAAAACAGATGGATATACTGTTACTATTGACGGAACAAGTTATGTTTCAAAAAAAGGTGATTTTTTCGTCATCAATCCCTTTGAAATTCATTCATCTGAACGTTTAGAT
>JAZQHN010000160.1:0-6176 GCA_045540615.1 Clostridia bacterium | reverse complement strand
TTTCGGGGTGGTCGGTATGCACATGGACTTTGGCAAAATCTGTATCGTCAATGACCAAAACACAATCTCCGATTTTTTTTAATTCCCGTTCGATGGAAACCGCTTTTTTAGAAGGAGAATCCTTTAAAATAATAAATTCAGTACAATATGTGAAGGGACTTTCCACATGAAGATCTGTACTAATCACTTTGGACGGTTCTGACGTTTCTTCTTCCTGAGATAGTTCTATCGCAGTCCCCTGTTCCAACACATAATATGCACCTTCCAAAATAGTCAGAAGGCCTAATCCTCCCGCATCCACAACTCCCGCCTGTTTCAAAACAGGTAACATTTCAGGAGTTTGCTCCAAGGCTTTTCTCGCTTCTTCGATGACTGCTTTCATCTGTTCTTTGGGCGATTCAAAAGAGTCTTCTGCTCCTTTTGCACCCAATCTGCCTACTGTTAGAATAGTTCCTTCTGTAGGGTTCATAACAGCACGGTATGCAACTGCTACCGCTTCCTTGTAAGCCGCCGCAAAAATTTCAGGGGTTCCTGTTTCAACAGTTCCCAATCCTTTGGCAAATCCACGAAGAAACTGAGATAAAATTACACCGGAGTTTCCTCTTGCCCCCCGTAGTGCTGCCGCTGCCGCACGATTTGCTGTGCGGGACAAAGAATCATCGGGATTTTTTTTCATTTCCTGTGCCGCCGCCGTCATGGTTTTTGCCATGTTGGTTCCGGTATCACCGTCAGGCACCGGAAATACATTCATATCATTTACAGTCTGCTTACGATTTTCCAAATGATTTGCTGCGGAAATAATCATTGCAGAAAACAATGCTCCATCAATGTTCAACTCATGTTCCTCCGATCAATTAACTCTGATACCGTCTACACACACTTGTACTTTTTTGGGAATAATCCCTGTCATTTCTTCAATCATATAAGAAACGGTAGACGAAATATTTTCACCGATGGCGGCAATGTTCACCCCATGCTCCACCATGATGTGCAGTTCCAAAGACACCGCGCCTTCTTTTTGAACCACACGGATTCCCTTTGACATATTTTCTTTTTTTAACAGGCTGACAATCCCGTCACGAGTTCCACGTTGGGTCATTCCGACCACACCATAGCAACGAGTTGCAACACAACCTGCAATATTTGCAATTACATTATCTGTTACTTCAATCAGGCCATATTTTGTTTCTGTAATCATGCTCATAGCATCACACGCCTTTCTTTTTATATTACAAAAATATTACACACTTTTATTATACCACGATTTTTTTAAAATTTCTACCCTTTTTATAAAATTTCTATACAATTTATTTTTTTCCTGTTTTTAGCAAGCTGAAAATCACGGTTTCGACAAGTAAATAGCAAAACCTGAATCCCTGTTTCCTCCGAAAATTCTTCTAACATTTCAATCGTTTTTTCTGCTCTTTTATCATCATATTGCATCAAAATATCATCTAACAAAAGCGGTGCGCCTGTCTTCATCAGTTCCAACATAGCAAGCCGAAATGCAAGATAGGTCTGGTCATATAAACCGCTTGAAAACTGTTCCAAAGAATAGGTTCCGGAACCTTCTGTGAGTTTTACCTCATAGCTTCTGGAAATGCGAGGATTGGTATATTTTCCTTCCGTCATTCTTCCCAAAAGCTCTCCTGCCCGCTGGTTTAAGTTTCCGCCAAATTGCTGCTCCATCTGGTTGTATGCTGATTCCAATACTTCAGATACAATTTGCAACACCTGCTCCTGTTCTCGATACTGATCCCGTTTTTGCTCCCACTCTGTTCGGAGGGCAGCAATTACTTCCGGAGATTCATCATACAAATGCTTCTGTTCTGCTGATAATTGTTCTATTTGCCCTGTCAGTTCCACTTGCAGAGCAGTGATTCGTTGACGGTCTAAGGAAGGTTTTTCTGCATCCTTCGCCTTACAAACCTCATCCAATTCTTCTCCGTCCAAGGCTTGCTTCAATAATGTCTCATAGGTTTTCAGTTGTTCCTTAGCAGTATTTCGCTTTGCCTGACGTTCTCTTCTTTCGTTACATATAGTTTTTAGTTGTTCTGGAGTTTCACAGCCAAGTCTCTTTCCTTTTTCACGATATTCTTCTGTTTTTCTTTTTTGTGCTTCTAACTGTTCTTCTATTTTTTTCTGCTGAGAAACTGCTGCTTCATACTGACTTTGCTGTTCCAGAGAACTGGCATAATTGCGTGAAAACTCCTCGGCGCTTTGATAACCGTATGCCTCCCAGGGTTGAGCAATAGGACGAAGACACATAAAAAGGACTGCCCCCAACAAAAGGACTGCAGGAATCAAGAAAAGCAGGGAAAACAATGCACTGCACAAAGCACAAATAATCGCACCCAAACCAAACAAACCACACCAAAAGACAGGACGTTTTTTCCCTGCCATTATCCGAGTAAATTCCTCAGAGGTGCAAAGAGGCTGTCCCATTTCAGGAAGAGGGGATTTTTGGTTAGTAAGGATACGTAAATTTTCTTCCTCCTGTTTCCAATCCTCTGCAAGCATTTCATAAATCTCGTATTCTTCTTCCCCCTGTTCTGCCAAGGGCAAAAGCTGTTCTATCTTTTGTTTGTACTCCATGCACCGTTGTTTTTTTTCATATTTTTCATACTCTTCCCATTGTTGCTCTGTCATTTGCAGCTGTTCCAACTGAATACGTGCATCAGAAATCTGACGATAAAGACGGGCACCAATTGCTGATTTTTCAGAAACTTTTCGTTCCCGTTCCCGATATTCCTCTACCTTTTGCTCTGCATCATTTAACAATCCGCCGCTGCCTCGTTTTTTTCGCAGCTCACTTTCCATTCCGTCAAGCAACTTTTTACAAGCAGCATAAGAAAGATTGCTTTCTCCCGTTTGCTCTAAATTGGCAAGTTTTTCTGCAATCTCATCTTTGTTATCTTTCGTAATGGTCATCTGTCCTTGACTGACACAAGCCGTTTTGGAAAACGTCTCTTCTCCCATAGAAAACAAGTCCCGTCCTAAGCTTTCCGGAACAGAACAGTCCTCTCCTGTCAATTCATTAAAAAGCGTAATTCGGTCGCCTTTTTTTGTTTTTCCGAATTTTGCTTGATAAACCCAGGTTCCATCTTGCTCATAAACCATACTTCCATGCGAGGCGGAACCGTTCCAGGGAAGATATTTTTCTCGTCCTTTTTTCTGGAACCCATACAAGCACGTTTTGATAAATCCTAAAAAAGTACTTTTTCCCGCACCGTTTTCGCCGTACACCACATTAAATCCGGCTTCTAAATTTTTTTTACAATCCTTCAGACCGCCAAAGGCTCCAATATGAATTTGTTTCAGTTTCATAAAACGGTCCTCCTTATTCAGGCAGAGGCTTGCCATCCAGCATAGCCACACCTAATTCCAATGCTTTTTTTAACACCTTATCTTCTGGTTGTTCTTTCATTCGATCCAGCATTTCGCGAACAAATAATCCCCGCAATGTATATTCATCTGCCATTTCTTCATATGACAGGTGTAAAGAACAATCAGACTGCAATTTCAAATAATAAAACCGTTCCTTCAATCGTTCCTTCAGCACCGATATGCTAAATGCAAAATCCGGATGCAAAGTACCCTGAAGGCGAATGCTCCAACAATCTCTTCCCGGATTTTGGCACGCATCAAAAATTGCCTGTTCAATTCCCTCATAGCCGTTCTGATTTTCTAATATAATAGGAAGCACATGATATTGCCTTCCTTTTAGAGGTACAAAGGAAAGATTGCCGATTTCTCCTGCAATCACGCCCTTTTGTTCTGTTTCATCAAAACCACCGCCTAAAGGAACTCCGGGATATGCATAATGATAATCCAAGCCGGAAAAAGAGTGAACATGCCCCAAGGCACAATAAGTAAAAGGATCCAATTCCTCACGGTGAATGGGATTATAGTCATCATTTCCGTCTAAATTCCCATGAATACATAGTAGATTTATTTTATCTTGGTCAAGAGTCAGTGGACCTATAGGCAAACCACAATTTCCGTAAACCCTAAATTCACCGCAATCCACACATTCTGTTTCACCTCGAAAAATATGAACATGGTCACCAAAATCAAATAAAGCATATGGTGAATCTGCAGTATAAGGATCATGATTTCCCGGTGCAATAAATACCTTCACATGAGAAATAGATGCAAACTTTTCTTTCATCTGCATCAGCTGAGAAATATCAAAATAATTGCTGTCAAACAAATCTCCTGCAATCAGCAACACATCTGCATCCTTTGCCAGAGAAATAATTTCAGAAAACACATCCATTTGCTCTGCTCTTGCTTCTGCTCCTTTTACAGGATCGGTCATCCCTGCAAAGGCACGATTCAAATGCAAATCAGCACAATGCACCAGACGCATCACTACACTTCCTTCCGAATAATGGTTCCTGCAGGAAACTCTCCTTGAGGTGCATCCATTCTTACTTTCATCTGAGCATGAGGAGCACAGGAAATTTCCCGTCCCTTTTCATCTTGCATCATACCCACGGTATGAGATACAAATCTTCCTTTTGGGGGAACAAATTCCACCTTATCTCCTAAAGAAAAACGGTTTCGCTGTTCCAAATAACAAATACCATTTTCTATTTTTTCCACCACACCTACAATATCATAAGTTCTGATATAAGAGCTGGTACCATAAATCTGCCCTGCATCCATGGGATTTCCCAAAGCAAAGCCGGTATAATAGTCCCGATGGCTTACCTTACAAAGTTCTTCAAAATAATAAGAATCTTTTTTGTACTCTGCACCTAATGACTCATAAGCATCCAATGCCTCTCGGTAGGCTTTTGTTACTATGGCGTTATAATAACCGCTTTTGACTCTTCCTTCAATTTTCAAGCTGTTAACTCCCGCCCGTTTGATTTCATCCAAGTATTCCACAAGGCAAATATCCTTGGCATTAAATAAAAAGGTTCCGTGTTCATTTTCTGTCATTTGCATGGGCTGACCAGGTCGCTGTTCCTCAGTCACATAATAATTCCAACGGCAAGGCTGAGCACAAGCACCGCTGTTGGCATCCCGACCTGTCAAATAAGAGCTTAACAAACACCGACCTGAATATGCAATGCACATAGCCCCGTGAACAAACATTTCAATTTCCAACTCAGGAGACACATTTTTACGAATTTCCGCAATTTCTTCAAAGGAAAGCTCCCGTGCAAGCACAATGCGGGAAGCTCCCATTTTATGCCACAAGTTCATGGAACGGTAATTGGTATTGCTTGCCTGAGTGCTTACGTGAAGATGAAACCGATCTTTATAATTCGATGCAATTTCAAAAGCACCCAAATCGGACAGAATCATCCCATCCACTCCTGCATCTGCTGCGATCCGGCATAATCCCTCAAAGCCTTCAAGCTCATGATTATGCAAAATGACATTGGCGGTAAGATACACCTTTTTCCCCATGCTGTGAGCCAAAGCAACCGCCTCGTAAAGCTCTTCAGGAGTCAGATTATCTGCCGCCGCACGAAGTGAAAATCGATTCAATCCGCAATAGACCGCATCGGCACCGTACTGCAATGCTGTTTTTAATTTTGCAAAATTACCTGCCGGGGCAAGCAATTCTAATTTATTGTTCATCCTTGTCACACCCTTTTTTATAAGCAAGTGCCACTCCGTCACCCAAAGGCAACAGAGAGGTCACATATCGTTCATCCTTCATTAAGTCATTCAAAAATTCTCGTAACCGTTTTACAATCGTAATTTTTCGGCGGACTACAAGTTCATCCGTTGCTGTCATTCCTTTATATAGTACATTATCGCAAACCAAAATACCACCATCAGAAAGGGTAATTTGCTGTAAAAATACATCATATTGTCCCTTTGCCGCATCTATAAAAACCAAATCAAAAGAACCTTCTACCGACGAGAGAGTTTCCGTTGCATCTCCCTGTATCAGAGTAATCCGTTGTTCCATTCCTGCTTCACAGATATTTTCTTGGGCTTTTGCTATCATTGTTTCATTCCGTTCCAAGGTAACAATCTCAGCCTGACAACATTTAGCCATAGCAATGGCAGAATAACCGATTGCCGTTCCGATTTCTAAAATTCGTTTAGGTTGCTTAACTGCACACAAAAATTGCAAAAAGGCTGACGTCTCCCGTTGGGAAATAGGCACATCATGTTCTTCCGCATAAAAGTCGGATCGTAGCCATGTC
>JAZQHN010000159.1:0-8756 GCA_045540615.1 Clostridia bacterium | reverse complement strand
CACATTGCCGGGGTAAGGTCTGGTGCCCAGTCTGCCTGCGTGGTGTGGCCCTGTCTTACCTTGTACAGCTTATCCCCGTACTGGTAACGCTGGTCTACCTTTACGGTTAAACCTTCTTTCCAGTGTGGGTACATGTCCTTGAATCTCAGGGCGTCTGCATCGTCTAAGGTAGGACGTACCTTTACCAGCAGTTTGATAATGTCACTATTCGTAATCATAGTTTGATACCTCCTCTAAGAGTTCTTCCGCCTCAGTCTTTGGGAGTCTTGCCTTTACCTCTGCCCGGTACTCTGTTGGTACGTCTTCCAGTGCTACAGTTTCCATCTGGACTACCATCAGATACCAGTCTACCTTTTCGGATTCGGTTCTTTCTCTTGGGAGATAGGATTCTATTTCCCAGTCGAAGTAGTAGACGGATTCGAAGGTGTCTTCCGGTGCAGACTGGAATTTATGACGGAGTTCTTCGTACTTTTCATAGGTGATTACGTCTTCTTCCGGGATGTTATCCGGTTTTGTATTGCAGCCGTGGAGTGTTACTACTCCGTTATCGGTCTGCTTGTAATAACAGTTGAATTTCATGGGTTCTCCTTTCTATGCCATAGTGGTGACTTCGTATTCTTCGCCAGCAATGAAAATGTATCCGGGCTCATTCCCTATTGCCACCTCGTTCATGGTGTTTCTGTTCGTGCCCGTACTTTGATAAGTATTTAATACTCCGGCACTGGTGTAATACGTCAGTCCTGAAAAAGTAGTGCCTTTTTTGTTTGGTTTGAATACTACATTCTCATTTACGTAATTCCCGCTGTAGGTCTTTGTCCCCATCTTTTTTACAAAACCAAGCATCGGCATTTCGCCTAATGAGTGTGGAATTGTTGTGGAATTGCTCGAAAGCACAACCGTTTCAACCAGATATTTCGTTATCTGCGACGGCAATTTAAGCGCTTCATATGGTTCATACCAGTACCCATCTTGTTCTCCACCGTCTGGGTAGGCATCCGGAATATCTGATACTGCAAATTCAATATCCAGCACTTCCCCCGCTATGAATTCTCCGGTGCCAGCGTTACCGTGAAACGTACCTTCTACTAAATCGTACATGCCGACTTCACCCGTGCTGTCTTCTATGCATGCGATGGCGTGGATTGCAGGTGTAGAGCCGTTATAGAGCTGATATGATTTCGCTTTCATCTTGCCATATTTTGTGCTGGCATAGAACAAGGTGTTGTTGTACCCGTCTGTATAGGTTAAGCTATTCAGAGCGTTTGATGCTCCATCGTTTACCTTGCAATAGGTGCTGGTATATTCTACTTTGTAAAATTCACCGACGTTTATATCAATTCCTGATATGCCAGTATTTGCAACCCATAGCCGCTTATCTAAGACGAACATTAGATTGGAACCCCAGCTCCAACTTGGTGCGGCGTGTCCACATACAACATTGTCGGTATCTTCGGTAGTCGGAGAGAATTCTACAATAATTTTTTCAGAACCGCACGGAACCGAAACGCCAAAATCAATGCGCTGAGTCCCGGTGGATTCTATATAGGAAAGCTCTGTATACCCTTCCGGGAGCCTCTTGTTTACAACCCCCTGTACGGTTGATTTCTTCCACACATACTGCCCTGTACGGTCTGCCAGCATTTTCAGAAGGGAGTTACTTTCTTCGATTAGAGCTGTTTGCTCGTTTAATAAATCTGATGTTGCCATAAGTTCCTCCTTTCTATGCGATTGCCGCCCAGACGTAAGTGCCTTGCATCCAAGTTGGGCTTCCGCTCAAGGCTGATGACTGATTGATTGTAATGCTTGTAGTTGTAAGGGTTGGTGATTCGGGCCATGCATTTAATATATCGTAACCGCCGCCATAACTTTCTCTGAAGTAAATTTGCGATTCGGTTGCGGCAAAAGCCCCAAATCCGGAAGAAGGAGTTCCACCGCTGCCGCCCACTCTCATTAACAATACCTTGGTAGGCTCAACTTTCAGGTTGTGATTTATTTTGATAGTTCCAGAGTAGCTCGAAGAGTACGTTATTGTGCCGTAGTCAATACCACTCACTCCCGCCTCTACCCCATTCACAATCTGCAATGCCGCTTCTATCAAAGTATTAGCAGGGATAGTTACACCGCTTTCACCGATAGTTAATGGATTATCACCAGCATACGGAACACCCGTCTTTAACAACTCATACCAGTAGTCATCCTGTTCACCACCATCAGGATATGAATTCTCGTCATCCGCAGTTACATAACCAACAAATTCTTTTTTTGCATATTCCTTCTGACCTACAAACCTACCATTAGACAACGTTCTTACGGATGCACTTAGAGAATGTGCAGAGGTAAAGCTTGCTGTTTCTGGGTCGTACTCAATGCGAGGATAATTAGAACCAAAGATACCGCCAGTGCCGTATAACGCACCATCTCTGTAAACTAATTGCTGTACAGTAGTTTGTGAGTTGTATGTCTGGTCGAAAGTAAATCCATCAAAAAACGATTCGTCAACTTTGTGTACATCAAATGATGCAGAAGTGATACCCCATACCGCATCTGCTCTTGGCGTTACAAATGAAAATATAGGGTTAGTATATATCTCCATAATTTGACTATACTTCTTCCACACATACTGCCCGGTGTTCTTGCTTTCTGAATACTTGCTCTTTGCCAGCCGCAGGTTTTCTGCTACGGCGGCTGATAACAGGGCGATAGGGTCGGTAAGGTCTTCACCGTTTACCCCGTTGATAATCTGAAGGCCAGCCTGCAGGAGTACATTCGGGTCAAAGGTAGCACCATCTGCACCGATGGTTAAGGGGTTGGCCCCCTTGTATGAGGTCATGGCAAGCTCTTTTACTTTCTCACCGTCAAGGGTTACTTTTGAGCTTCCTTCGCGTACCTTTTCCTTGAGGTTTGCAATGGAGATTTTGTCTTCTGTTCCTTCTGCTTCACGGTAGGCATCTGCTATGTCATAGACTGCCTGTTTCCAAGTTGTTTCAGCCATAGTTATACCTCCGTGCTGTCATCGACTTTCATTACTGAGTCGACGTATTCTATCATTGCGCCATTGGTAACAAAGTCACCGCCAGCGATATTGGCCGCTTCATCGCGGTAGTTCTTAGCTTCCTGTGCTGACAGGGCCGCTTGTCTTGCAGATTCAGCAGCGTTGGTTTCAGAAGTCTTGGCGGCCGATTCAGAAGCCGCAGCATTACCCGCAGAAGCAAGGACAGTCTGTGTATTGGTAGTGACAGTCTGAGAGGCATTTAAGATTTCAACCCTTGCCCCTTCCACAATCGCCCTGTCTGCCGCTACAGTGGAAATGGATTCATTGATATAGGCCGTTACTTCATCAGCCAGCATTGCCATTGTGACACTCTTTCCAACAATCTCAGCCGTCACATAAGCGGTAGTGCCGCTATTAGTTACGGCAAACGCCACAGTAGAGCCGGACTGAAAGGTGTACTGGTTCATTAAGTTGGTAACCTCAGTACGGCTGGTAGTACCATCGACGTTTGTTACCTTTATGTAGTACTTATCATTTGACGTATCAGCCTCAAACGCAAAGGTAGCTGGCACCTTTTCCAGTGCAGTGTCGATTACTGTGGAGCTGCCGTCCTTCTTAGTGATAGTAATAGCACCTGTATTAAGATTGATGTTTACGTCAGCCACTAAAGCCTTGGTTTCGGTTTCCACTAAGGAGTTAGTTTCGTCCTTGGTGTAGCGGTTTGATAAATCAGAAGCCACAGAATCAAGGCCGCTGGCAATCAGTAAATCAATCAGTTCATTATATTTTGTTCGGATCAGTTCAGGGTATTTATCGAAAACATTCTTGTTGCTTTCGACAGTACCAACCAGTCTGTTGCCCTCAGTGGACTTTACATAGACTGCATTACGCTCTGATTCCAAAATCTTTTTGTCGATAAGTGGCAATTATTACACCCCCTTATTCTTTGAGAAATTGCCGACAGAATATGTCTTGGTAATACCAAGGATTCCGAACGGCTCATAAATTGTTGTATTACGAATGATAATCCGAAGGCGTTTGTACTTCTTGACCTTTTTACGGAAGAAGGCATCCTGTGCGGTATCATCGGAGTTGAACGAAAATCGGGTAAAGTCAATCAGTTCCCAGGTATGCATGTCTGCTGTGAACATTCCGACTTCTATCTTTTCCCCACCGTCCTTAATCAGTGTAACTTCCGCAGAGGATTGTTCATAAGGCAGCAGGGTAAGAAGTGTACCCTTCTTATTCAGCGTCTTAAAAAACTGCGGTCTATCATCATCATCAAGCGGTGTCGACCATTCACACGGGATAGCTACCCCATCAGTCAATGACATTACACCGTCCTCTATGGTGAGTGTGCCGTTATCACAGTATGCAGTACGGTTTTCAATGTCTGTATTGAACTTACACAGCCGACCATCAGCAGTACCGAAATACAGGTCACCTTCGTATACATAGAACACTCTTGCCGGGATATTATCCCAAAAGTAAGCTTCATACAGGTAATCGGTGTTGTTGTATTTATCAGCAGACTTATTACGTCCGTCCAGTACATAACAGTGATTATTGACTGCCAGCAGATAGTATCTGTTCCACACGCATGCACAGGCATTTTTCAGATCCGGTTCCTCAGCAAGCTTTCTGTCAAGGTAATAGCTTCTGTTTCTTAATACCTTTTCGGTAGTGGTGTAATAATTTGCGATAGCATACACCCCTGACCGAGCAAGGAATAACGGTTCATCTACCAGTGTCGCAAAGGACTTTGGAGAAATTGCACCAGTACCCGCAGAGGTTGGAGTAACCTTAAAATACATATCTTCATTCAGGTATGCACCGCTGATTAAGAACACTGTACCTTCAATGGCAGAATCCTCTTTTACGGCTGCCAGATAACCTGATACTCTATGAAGACCTACAATACCGTTGCTGTCGTGGCCCACTACCAGATAGTTTTCATCTGGATAGTACATCGGCTCGTTTACATCAGAGTAATATACTCTGTTCTTATGATTGCCGCCTACAATGAATACTCTGTCAACCGCAGAATAACCATAGGTCATACAGGCTGTGGTACTCATTAAGTCCAGGCGTTCTTCTTTGTACTGCCCGACCTTAGCGGAGGTTTCTTTGTAAACGGTGTTGTCGAAAGATTCAAACGTAATCCGCACATTATCCTGACCGGGAGTAAGTGGTTTGTGAACAGCAGAGAATGTAATATACCCTTCACAGACTGTGAAAGTCTTCTCATTACCCATGATATCAAGGCCGGTAATGTTTTGAGTTGCTGGCTTGGTGTACTCTGTAGTCTCTGTCCAGCCGGAAGTAGTTAAAATCTCTACCTTTATGCTGTCTGCTACAACGTACTTAAACCTATCATCTGCACGTACTTCTGCTGCATAGAAGTAATACGTTTTGTCTGTTTCATTACCAAGAAAGCCAACCTTTCTTGCCGGGGTTAATAAATTCACTCCCTCAAGGCTCATACCACCTGTTCCGTCAGGATTTTTGGAAATGGTTACTTCCGGAACATAGGCCGCATCTTCGATGGACTTTGCCTCTACGCCTTCAAGCTGGTACATGCCACCGTTGACGAAAACGTATACTTTAGCATCGAACATAAAGTACCTTGCAGTAGTGATGTTCTTACTGAGGACAGTTACGATGCTTTGTACGCCGTCTTTGGTAACAACGGCATAAATGCCAGTAGAGCCGATAATATATTTTTTCAGCGGATCATACTCGCCGCTGTCATCTTCATTAAAGATAATTTCAAAAATCTCACCGCAGTTTACATCTGCATCCACTCTCCAGCCCCTACGCTTGATGGGGTTACCACCATTATCGGAAATCATATTAAGGCCAGTAGGTGTACGCTTTCTGTTCACTTCTGTAAGGTCACGGGAATAATCAACGCCTTTAAGGTCGTTGTAATGCGTGGCATACAGCTTTGGTGAATCTGGTATATTAATTTGTGCCATAGCTTACCACCTCACCCCGCCAACAATCTTTCCCTTTACGTCTCTGAGACAGCCATTGATGATGTCTTCTTTATGGGAGTCATAAGAGTTCCAGTAAAGAGCGGCCTTTACCTGGTCATCGTCAAGCCACACATAATAACTTGCCAGAAGGGGGATTAATTCAACTACATTGTCCGGCAGTTCGATTACAAAGTCGTTTGGTGTGTCAACCGTTATGGTGGAGGGTCTAACAGCTTTCCATTCATAATCTTCTGTGGACAGTTCACGCTTATAATATCCCTTCAGCTTGATTACCACATCGTCATAAATGAACTGCACTGCACGCTGTACGGCGTTCATCACGATAGATGCATACTCTTGCATTGTGGAGTTTTCTTCAAATCCCAAATCACGGATTTTATCTTTTACTTCGCCGTAAGTCATTTTTTCTCTCCTTAAATACAAAATAAAGGGGGCGAAACCGCCCCCAAAATTATCTCAGTTCTACAGCAGCTACAGCAATAGTAGTGGCAGACGGCTTAATTACGATACCGCCCTTGTAAGTTCCAGTGGTGTGCTTATGGAAGCCGGACTCAACTACCATAGCGGAGAAGCCTACAGGTACATCAACCTGTACGTCCTTTACACCCTGAATACCAGTACCAGCTACGATAGTAGCAGTACCGGCAGCATTACCAGTGTTGTTGAAAATGATTAAAGTCTTTTCATCTTCACCACCGAAATCAACGGAAGAACCAGCGGTCTTACCAGCGGTGAAGGTGAAAGCAGCCGGAGCAGAAGCTTCCAGCAGTCTTACTCTGGAAATATCAAATGCCATAGTCTATACCTCCTATTTCTTACAGATAAACGTTCAGGTTGAACATTTCCTTCGGTCTAACGATCTTTGCACCATACAGAATGAAGCCCTTAACTGCGTCGGAGAACGCCTTTTCAGGTCTGTATGCTTCGGTATGAACCATAGGTCTTGCAAATGCAATCGCACGGTTAGTTCTTACCTGAATGTGCTGAACGGTGTTGGCGCCAACCCTTGCCTGGTAAACATTGTTGGAAACCTTGATGTTCATACCGTCAAATCTGTCGATTACGCCGTTCTTTAACAGCTTGGAGTTATCGGTGTCCTTAATAGCCAGTGCCTTCTTATACAGAGTGGCAACAGCCGGGGTAACGATAACTTCAACCTGAGTGTTAGCCTTAACATCGTTTTCGTACAGCCTCTGGTGTGCTTCCAGCAGAACATCCAGTACATTGTTTGCGGTAATCTGCGTTGCAGAAGGGTAAACGTTTACACATTCCTTAGCTGCTGCCAGGGAAGCAATGTATCTGTCCTGTACGTCAGCTAATGCTTCGGAAGTTTCAGCAGACAGAGCTTCCATAACGCCGCCTACAGCCTGTCTCTTATCAATGTCGTCAACCTTGTAGTTGAAGTAAGCCATTCTGTTAATTGGCATGATGATAGCAGTATCTTCTACAGTTTCAGGGTCGGCCAGACCAGCGAAGCTTTCCTTTTCAACTTCGATTACGGTCGGCTTGCCTACACCCAGGATTCTTACGGAGTCACCCTTCTGAGAAACTTCGCCTTCATACTCTCTGTTAGTACCGTCTGCAAATACATGCAGTCTTTCCAGGTCACGGTTAATTGCTTCTGACCAAATTTCAGGAATAAAATTCTTATATGCCATTGTGCTTTCCTTCCTTTCTTGAATACACAAAAACCCGCATCTTTGGCGGGTCACACACTAATTGATTTTTCACACACACATGCCATGACTACTTCCAGGTAGACATGGACTTTCTGATTTTGTCATAGTTCTTCACCCTTTCAGCAGAAGACATGGCTTCTACTTCTTCACGGGTAAAGGTATCTCTCTGAGGGGTAGCAGTCTTTACTTCCCCCATAGACTTAGGAGGTTTGCCCTTCTTCATCTGTAAGCCTTCATAAACCTGCTGCGGGGTCATACCCATAGTACGGAAGGCAAAATAATCTTCCCCAAGTTCATCAAGGCTGTTTACCTTATAACCAGCATCATGCAGGGCTTTTAAGTCCTTTGCCTTCTGATTTTCAAACAGAAGTGCATCAATCTGACGCTGTTTTTCGGTAATCTCTGCTTCCAGGGTTTTCTTCTCACGGGCAGCGTTCATATCTGCAATTACCTTATCTAAAGGTAAATCATCGTGGTAAGCTTTTGCCTGTGCAGCTTTGTTTTCGCCCTGGAAGAACAATCCAAGGGCATCTTCGTACTCAGTGGCAGTCTGCTCCATTTCAGCAATCCTTTTATTGGCGGCTTCAAGCTGCCGTCTCATATTGGCAAAGGCTGCATCGGATTTTGGCTGCTCTTCTTCGGACGGTTCGGCGGCTTCCGTCTCTTCTACGCCTTCTTCAACATCCGGTTCGGCGACTTCCGGCTCTTCTACGCCTGTTCCACCTGCGGTCAGACCGTCGTCCGCATCCAGCATCGGTAAGAACTTCTTGAACGAATTCTTGTACATTTTTCTCTCTCCTCTATGTAGTTTTTTTATAAATAAACGCCGGGGCAAGGTATATCACAAAGGAGGAACACCCCGCCCCTGAACGCTTATAACGATTGAATAATTGCCTGTACTTCCTCTTCCGGGATGCCCTGGGCTATAAGTTCCTGGGCTACAAGCTGCGGATCTATGTCAGTGGTTTGCATCATCTGCTGCTGCATCTGCTGCTGAGCCATTTTCCGCTTTTCGATTACTCTCAGGAGCTTTTGTTTTGGTACGGATGAATTATCCGGGATCATATCTGCAAACTAAGTCGGATC
>JAZQHN010000158.1:0-4284 GCA_045540615.1 Clostridia bacterium | reverse complement strand
CTCATTTGGCTGCAATCAAGGGCAAGGTGCCTTTCCTGCACTTCTTTGACGGTTTCAGAACTTCTCATGAAATTGATAAAATTGAAGTTTGGGATTATGAAGATCTGAAAGAATTAGTGGATATGGATGCTGTTAAGGAATTCAGAAATACTGCTCTGAATCCTGAACGTCCTGTTTTGAGAGGTAGTGCTCAGAACCCTGACATTTTCTTCCAGAATAGAGAAGCATGTAACACTTATTACAACAACGTTCCTGCTGTTGTAGAAGAATATATGCAGAAAGTAAATGAAAAAATCGGAACCGATTACCATCTGGTAAATTATTACGGTGCTCCCGATGCTGATAAAGTTTTGGTTGCTATGGGTTCCATTTGTGAAACCATCGAGGAAACCATTGACTATTTGAATGCAAATGGTGAAAAGGTTGGTTTGATTAAAGTTCATCTGTATCGTCCTTTCCCGGTAGATGCTTTCTTGGCAGCTGTTCCTGCAACCTGTAAGAAGATTGCAGTATTAGACAGAACCAAGGAACCCGGTTCTATCGGTGAACCTCTGTATTTGGATGTATGTGCTTGCTACAACGGAAAAACTGATGTTCCTATGATTATCGGCGGAAGATACGGTCTTGGTTCTAAGGATACCATTCCTGCTGATATCATTGCTGCTTACAGAAACTTAGATGCTGCAGAACCTGTAAAAGGCTTTACTCTGGCAATTGAAGACGATGTTACCAATCTGTCTTTGCCCAGAGTAGAAAATCCTGATACCTCTGCAGAAGGAAACACTGCTTGTAAGTTCTGGGGTCTTGGCTCTGACGGTACCGTTGGTGCAAACAAAAACTCCATTAAAATTATTGGTGACCACACCGATTTGTATGCACAGGCTTATTTCTCCTACGACTCTAAGAAGTCCGGTGGTATCACCGTTTCTCACTTGAGATTTGGTAAGAAACCCATTAAGTCTACCTATTTAATTAACAAAGCAAACTTTGTTGCTTGTCATAATCCTTCTTATGTTGATAAGTATGATATGGTAGAAGATTTGGTTCCCGGCGGAAGCTTCTTGCTCAACTGTGCATGGGATACCGATGAGCTGTCTGCAAGACTGCCCGGTAAGATGAAGAGATATATTGCTGAAAACAACATTTCTCTGTATACCATCGATGCAATTGGTATTGCAAGAAACTTAGGATTGGGCAATAAGACCTCTATCGTACTGCAGTCTGCATTCTTTAAAATTGCTGATGTGATTCCTTTTGAAGATGCAAAAGAGTATATGAAGGCAGCTGTAGTAAAATCCTTCGGTGCTAAGGGCGAAAAGATTGTTAGCATGAACCATGAAGCAATCACCGAAGGGGAAAAGAATATTAAGAAAATTGAAATTCCTGCTGATTGGGCAACTGCTGTTGATGCAGACGTTGCTGAAGCTGATGTTCCCGCATATGTAAAGAACATCTTAGAACCCTGTAACAAGCAGATTGGTGATAAATTGCCTGTATCTACCTTTATGGATATGGTTGATGGTCACCTGCCTCAGGGTATGGCAGCTTATGAAAAACGTGGTATTGCAGTAGATGTTCCTCAGTGGATTCCTGAAAATTGTATTCAGTGTAACCAGTGTTCTCTGGTATGTCCTCATGCAGCGATCCGTCCTGTTGTTTTGGATAAAACTCAGGCAGAAGCAGCTCCTGCAAACATGAAGACCAAGAAGATGATTGGTAAGGGCATGGATGAATATGTATTCGGCATCGTTGTAACTCCTTTGGATTGTAGCGGTTGCGGAAACTGTGCTAAGGTATGTCCCGCTAAGGAATCTGCTCTGGTAATGCAGCCTATTGATTCACAAATGGATCAACAAGCATGCTTTGATTATGCAGTTACCATTCCTCCTAAAGCTGATGTTTTAGCAGGTCCTATGAATGTGAAGAATTCTCAGTTCCGTAAGCCTCTGTTAGAATTCTCCGGTGCATGTGCTGGTTGTGGTGAAACTCCTTACGCAAAATTGATTACTCAGATTTGCGGAGACAGAACCTATATCTCCAATGCAACAGGATGTTCTTCTATCTGGGGTGGTTCTGCACCTTCTACTCCTTATACTACAAACCATGAAGGAAGAGGTCCTGCTTGGGCAAACTCCTTGTTCGAAGATAATGCTGAACATGGTTTGGGCATGGCTGTAGCTGCAAAACAGTTAAGAGAAAGATTGGCAAATCAGATTGCTGAACTTGACAATCCTGCAGTTGTAGAAGCTGCAAAGGCATGGAAAGAAACCTATAACAGCGGTGCTGACAATGATCAGCCTACCAGAGATCTGATTGCAGCTTTGGAAGCTTGCGGTTGTGATAAGGCAAAAGAAATTCTGGATTATAAAGAATATCTGTCTAAGAAGAGCGTATGGATCTTTGGTGGTGACGGTTGGGCATACGATATCGGATTTGGTGGTTTGGACCATGTTTTGGCTTCCGGTGAAGATGTAAATATTATGGTATTTGATACCGAAGTTTACTCCAACACAGGCGGACAGGCTTCTAAATCTACTCCTACCGGTGCTGTTGCTCAGTTTGCTGCAGGCGGTAAACCGTTGAAGAAGAAGAATCTGGCAGAAATTGCTATGTCTTACGGTTATGTCTATGTAGCTCAGGTAGCTCTTGGATATGATATGAATCAGACTGTTAAGGCAATCAAGGAAGCAGAAGCTTACCACGGTCCTTCTCTGTTCATCGGTTATGCTCCTTGTATCAACCATGGTATCAAGGGTGGTATGACCAATACCCAGCAGATTATCAAGAATGCTGTATTGGCAGGCTACTGGCATACCTTCCGTTTTGATCCTGCTCTGGCTGCTGAAGGAAAGAATCCCTTCCAGTTGGATTCCAAGGCTCCCGATGCAGATAAGATCACATATCGTGACTTTATCATGAACGAAGTTCGTTACAGCTCCTTGATGCGGAAATTCCCTGAAAAGGCTGAAGAACTGTTCGTGGAAGCAGAAGCTCAGGCTAAGGAAAAATATGAACATTGGACCAAATACGGTAAATTGTTCGATTAATATTGACTTAAAGAAGAGTGGTTCTAAACGAGCCACTCTTCTTATTTTGCTTTTTTAGAAAAAAGGGGTTGAAAAATCTTTTTATTTGTGATATACTAATATAGTATGCGTAGTAAATATGTAGGTTTATGAGGAGATTAACCAATGAAAAAAACGTTTTCTATGAAAAAAACGATTAGAAACAGGCATTTTTTTGTGCTTGATTTTTTGAGTTCTTTTGTTACATACTTTATTGCATATGGTTTTATTGATCATTTTTCGGACGGAATAGAATTTATCGGTTCTCATTTTATCCAAGTGCTGGGTGCATCGATTATATTCAATATTTTATTATATCTCTTCGGAATGTATTCGGTTATGTGGATCTATAGCGGAACAAAGGATTATCTGTATTTGATTTTGGTTTGTATTACCTCTTCTTTTCTTAGTATTTTACTTCATCTTGCACTATTTAATGCGTCCCTTTTGAAAATTACGGTTTTAGCAATGATTATGACGAGCTTATGGATTGTAGGGTCCAGAATGGGGATACGTGCATGGTATCGTATTGATAAAGAGCGTTCTTTTCTTAGCGGAAATCATCCCAAAAAACGATTGTTGGTTGTAGGGGCAGGGGAAGCCGCTACACTCTTGCTTCGGGATATAGAACGTCATAATAAATATCATTATGATGTGGTAGGCTTTATTGATGATAATCCTGAAAAAAACAATGCCAGAATTCACGGAGTTCGGGTGTTGGGAAACCGAAATGCAATTTTAAAAATTTGCCGTCTTTATCAGGTGGAAGAAATTTTTATTGCCATTCCTTCGTTATCAGGAGAAGACAGAAAGGAAATAATTGAAATTTGTAATGAAAGCGGCTGTAAGGTAAAAATTTCACCGGAAATCAACCTGCTGATGAATGATGCAAAGGACACAAAGCTGAAGATCAGAGATGTACAAATTGATGACCTGTTGGCAAGAGAACCTGTTCGGTTAGACAATCGTGAAATCAGCGAATATATTCAGAATAAGATTGTTTTGGTAACTGGAGGAGGAGGTTCAATCGGATCAGAGCTTTGCCGCCAGATTATGAAGTTTTCACCCAAAAAATTGATTGTTTTCGATATTTATGAAAACAATGCTTATGAATTGCAGATGGAATTGAATCAACTGTACCCGGAAAATAAACCTGAGGTTATCATTGGTTCTGTGCGTGATAAAAAGAGATTGGAAACAGTTTTTTCTTCTTTTCATC
>JAZQHN010000157.1:0-9451 GCA_045540615.1 Clostridia bacterium | reverse complement strand
CCGGTTATCGTTGTCTTTGTTACAACAGGTGCCATTTCTGGTGCTTCTGATTTTGGCATATCAAATGCTGCTAAATCATCAAAATAATGCTCTGCATCATAAGTAACCTTTGTCTGATAAGCTGCTGATGCACCTTGAGTGGAACGAAGCTCAATATGGCTGTCGCCCTTAGAGGCATCAGACAATTGAGGAGCAGAAGAATTCAGTTTCTTTTCTGCTACATTCACACCGTCAATATAGCAAACATACTGTTTGTTTTCCGGTTCTAAAATAACCGTTACCTGGTGCCAACCCACAGTTCTTTTTACCGTTGTTGCCACACCACTGCCTGCCACATAATATTCTGCATCATTATAAGCTCCGATGGGATACAAACCACCGCTGAAGGTATTATGCGTTTCATTGGATACCATAGAAGTATCAAATGTACTGTTATAATAGGTATTATCGCAGAAGTTTATCAAGAAACCGGCATTGTTTTCACCGTCATCATAGAACCAACCCTGTGCTGCTCTCATTCCACGGTTATACCAGTTCTTATCTCCATTTTGACGACCTACATAAACACGCAGACCATAGTTTTGCGCATATTCCACATCTTTTTTGTAATAAGCCAAAACACTGTTTCCGTCATGTCCCTTCATACTGCCGCCATCCATCAGATAACTGCCGCTATCAGATGTAGTAAAGCCCATGGTAGCACCTACGTTCTCTGATCTGGTCATCCAGACAGAACCGGATACTTCGCTTCCGTCAGCATTGGTGTAGGTTGCAGTAATAATTGCAGATCCCAGGGTATTACCGGAAGAAATTTTTCCGTTGTTAACCTTGAAAATCCAGGGAGCACTGCTGACAAAGGAAACATCAGCATTTCCTGTTAAATCAACCTTTTCTCCCTTGGTATTATAACCCCAAACCTTCAGCACTGTTTCAGAAAGTGCTTTGGTGTATAAACTGGTGTTTTCAGACAAGCTGATGCTTGCCATGACAGGTTTCGGAATCTTGGTAAAGGAAACATCCACTTTTGTATCCGCATTCATAATAACGTTTAGCTTGTTATCCTTTAATTCTGTTACTTCCCCATTAACTGTTACAACCGTTTCGTAACCTTTATTGGGAGCAACTTGAATCTCATATTCCAGACCTTCATAAATATCTTCTTTGGTATAAGTACCGTTTACCTTTTCCCCTTCCACTGTTACAGTTCCATTTTTGCCTGCTGTCACAGTCAGATCATATTTGGGAATGGATGCAATTTCCTTGAACTCAACATTAATTTGGGTATTTTCCTTCACTTTGGAAAGGGTTAAGGTTCCTCCGGCAGCATCCGTGGTTTTTTCTGTTCCGTTTATGATAACAGATTCCAACAAATAGCCTTCCTGAGGACGAATCTCCATGGAGATATCCTTTCCCCACAAAACCTTTTCTGTACCGGTAGTCCCACCACCGTAAGTATCATCACCAATGGTAACAGAACCGCCCTGGCCTACATTCACAGAAACATCAAAGGTTTTGCTAATGGTCACATCGTATTTGGCAACATCAGATACTTTGACATAATGATTTGCATCATTATTTTCCAAAGAAATGCCGTGACGATTCACCTTCATAATTGCAATACCGCCATTAGAGGGCAAATCACCGGATCTTCTGGTAAATGCCTTCTGACCATCTACATAGAAGGAAATCGTATTTTCCTGAGTATAGTCAACAATCAACTGATGCCATCCTTTAGAACGGGCAGGACAGGTAGCTTCCTTTGTCCATCCTCCGAACAAGGTACTATCCTGTGTGATTTTGTATTGATTGTTCTTATCATCCAAGCGGAAGTACACACGGAAGGACAAATTCCAGTTTTTGCTTCCATCATTTGCTGTTCCGTCAGGGAAAGTGGGATACAGTGTTCCGGTTTCATCCTGATAGGTTCCGCTGTAACCCATAAATTCGAAAGAAACCTGTTTTCCGTTATTCACACCTGTTTCACCGTTTTCCATATCGTCATAGAACCAAAGCTGGAACACACCGCGTTCTTTGATGCTGTTATATTCTGCCTTTGTTCTGTTGGAAATACCATTCATAGCATTGACGCTGAATCGATGAGCAGAACTGCTCATTTTATAAGTTTTGCCATCCACTGTCGTGTCGCTCAAAACAATGGGCGCTTGATTGGATTCCCAATAATGACCGTTTCCGGTTCTTGATCCTTCTCCTGCCTTTACAGATGCTGAATTTTCAGAAGTGATTGAAGTTTTATCTGCAAATGCGGCTGTTGTCAGTCCGGCTGCAGATTCAAATGTCTGCTGATGGATCACATCACAGTAAACAATCAGCATATAGCTCTTGGAATAATTTCCAACTGTTGCGGTAATGGTGGTAAGACCTTCTCTCTTTGCAACAATCTTATCCCCTTCAATGACAGCCACATCCGTGTTACTGCTTTCATAAGTTACAGGAGCATTGGCTATCTCTTTTCCGTTTTTATCCACAGCTTTTGCATTCAAAACCGCAGACTGTTCAGTTTTCAAAACAGAAGTTGCCTCTTCTACAGAAATCCCTGCAATTGAACCGGTCAACACATCCGGAATTTCAATTACATTGGATACACCACTCATAGTGGTTTCTCCATTTACAGCACCTTTACTGCTTGCAGTGGCAACCGCACGAATGAAGTTTTCCGCATCGTTTTCTGTTACAGTATAGGTTTCTCCTGTTTTACCGCTGATATCAGTAAAGGTTGTTCCGTCTTTCGAACTCTGCCACTGCCAGATGAGAGCAGTATCTGCATTGGGATTTACATTGGCAGTATCTGCAGTAGCCGTCAATACCGTACCGAAAGAAGCAACAGCTTCTCCATTTTC
Source organism: Clostridia bacterium (assembly GCA_045540615.1). Classification (GTDB taxonomy): domain Bacteria; phylum Bacillota; class Clostridia; order HGM11514; family HGM11514; genus SIG438. The sequence continues at coordinate 6,593 of JAZQHN010000157.1, read as the reverse complement.
ATTGGCAATATTCACATTTGCCACAGTTGCCTTTGCATAATCAACTGATGTTGTGCTGTCCTCTTCAATTACATACCAGTTATCAATATAAAGCTCAGTGGGATTTTCCTGGCTTTTGTTAGACCACTTGCCACCGGGATAATTTCCAAAAGGCACATACACGTCAAACAATACCGTTTTGCCGTCAGGCGTAAATTTCCCGTCATCGGCATTCGTCCCTGTTGCAGTACCGGACTGGAATGTACCATCTGCATTAACAGGAAGCTCTACATAATAAGCAGTTCCATCCACCTTGTATTGCTTATACATTTTGTCAATGGTAAAGGATATAGTATAATTGGTCCATTCGCCTACCGTTGCCACAGTCTTCGGAGAACCGTAATACCCGGAAGCTTTGGTAACAGAACTTCCGTTCACCTTACCGGTTGCATGATATCCTTTAAAATAGGTGTTAAATACCAGACCGGTGTTGGCAGTTGTTGTTTTAATCCAGGCAGATACATGATAAGTCTTACCTTGTTTCAGAGAATAAGTTTCTTTCCCCTGAATACGGTGTTCTTCGCTGGTGGTGGTTTTTAAATAACCCCCGCGAGTTCCGTTTGTTCCAAATCCATCTCCGACTTGGAAGGTTCCTGATGATCTGTAGCTTGAAAGCTTTGCCGTAATCGCCGTTTCTTCCCCTTCGAAATCCGCAATTTCGGAATCAATACGAAGAGCAGCAGCCGCCATTGCAGTATCCGGTACCGCAACCAACAGATTGCAAACCAGCATTGCAAAGGTCAAAATCCAAGCTAACATTCTCTTGCTTTTTGACATACATGTTTCCTCCTTAAAAATAATAGTAATAAAAGGATTATTTCCATATAATATTATAACATAAATCCCTTATCTTGTCATTGGTTAACATGACAAAATTCCCCCTTCAAATTTATGCACAATATCTAAAGAATTTCCACTTTAGTTTGAATGCAGAATTGAGTTTGCAAATTACTGAGCAGGCGGATTTGATCCACCTTCACATTGTCAAAATCACAAAGGGGTACTGTTTTTATTTCTGCCGGTGTCCAATCAAGAGGCGTTACCTTTACTCTATCAGTATCGGTTACATTCAAGCGGAATTCAATACGAGCAGGATGTTGAAACGTAAATTCATCGGTAATGATCAATTCATTTGCTTTTTTTGATAGAATGCTTCTTTTGTTTTTCAAAACCTCATCTGTTTTCCAAAGATCGGAGTTATCGCAGGCAAAGGAAAACACTCCATTTTTACATTCCATTGTTTCCACAACCGATTCAAATCCCGTGCCCTTATTTTGTTCAATTCTCATGTCTTTCACTACCGGAACGGTTAAAGAATGACTGGTACTTCGATACAAATTCATTGCTTTTGGATTGTTGTAATCGCCGCAGCAATCGGCACAAATCATGGTTCCGTCTTTGTGAATCATAAAGCTTCCTTTATCTGCATGGCAATGAGTGTTGTTAGAAGGACCCGAAAGAACCGCAATTAAAATCCCATCCCGTACTACGCGAGCATATCCGATGGACTCAAAGTAGATAAATTCATCTAAAAAAGGAATTTCGCAATGGGGAATCTCAATTGTAGAGGCTATGACAGTATCAATAAATCCGCAACAACTGTTTTTCCGAAACACTCCGCCCCAACGTTCATCCCCTGTTGCAGCATATAATACCCCTGCAATTGATGCACCGTATTCCAGATTGTACCGACTGTCACTAAAGGAAAGAACCTTGGCATTTTCGTCCAGGACGGACAAACCGTAATTCGCTGTTGCATTCAGTTTATCCCCACAAAATTCTTTCAGGGTCTTATGTTCGTATTTAGACAAAAAGTAAGCACTAATCAGATATTTTTCAATACTGCATCGCCAATACATAGCACCTTCATGATAGCTGCCGTCCTTTGGGAAAGTACCTTTTAGCATTTCATCCATCAAAGCCTTAGCTTCTTCAATCCGCTTTTTGTATCTGGGATACTGATCTGCCAGAGTAATCAAGCCCTGCAGATATCCCGTCATAAAGAAAAGTCCCTGATTACATTCGTAAATATAATCCATAGTCATAAAATCCGCTTCGATACGAGGCAATCCTTTGGTAATCATAGCGTTATATAAAACATTTCTGCCGTGCCAGCTTAACATTCCTCCCGCAAAGGAAATCACCGCACTCAGCTGACCCAGCATATTTTGCTCGTCAAAGGAACGATGATGCCAGGTGATACCGGGCGCTGTTTCCATAGAATCCATGCACCAATATTCAGTGCAAGCAATGGAAAGAGCATTTCTGCATGCCATTTTAAGCATTTCTTCATTTTGTTCCACTTGCCCTACCAATGCCAATTCTGCCGTCCCGTTAATTCTAAACTCTGCATGAAAAAATTTTCTCACCGTTCTGCCAATTCCGGTCTCCGGCTCACATTCCATTGCTTCCAATGCAATTTTTTTGATTTTTTCATATCCGGAGCGGAACGGTTCTTGTTTGATTTTCTCTTTGAATTGTTCCAGTTCTTCCCGGGTCAGATAATGTTCATTAAACAAACTTGTGTCTGCCTGTTCTGCAAAGCATCCTTCCCAATCGTTAAAAAAGGCAGGTTGAGGGACATCATCCCGTAGCATCCCCAAATAATAGATGCTGATTTGAAGCGTATCTGCAGACTGATTAGAAAGCTCATACCGCACCGAATGTAATCGTTTTGATTTCGTTTTTTCTCCGTCGTAATATCCGCGATATCCTCCCTGTTGATCCACCTCAAGCTGACCGTTACAATAACATTTCAGATGAACACTTTCAGGAAGCATAGCAAAAATACGGAAACGGTCGTATCCTGTTAAATCCATATCCAGACTATCACATTCCACCACCGTAGTACTGTTTCCGTCAATGGTAACAATAAAATCCATCCAGCCTTGGGTCAGATGCCCTTCAGGGGTGCATTGATAACGAGGAACCAAAGAATATTTCTGATGCCCCTTGTAGGTATCTCCCCCTTCTAAATAAGGTTGCAACAACACCAATTTATCTTCTGCCGGTAAACGAAACATATGATCACTCCTTTTGTAGTCAATCCATGCCTCTATTATACTAAAAAGCATGGGATAAGTCAATGTTTTACAGGAAAATAAGATCAAATTTTCATCCCCTTTGACACCGGTGTTTATGAGAATGAAAATCCCTCGCTCAGGAGGGATTTTTCAAACTATTTTATCACTTGTTCCGTTACATATTCCTGTTTTTTCTCATTTATTGTTATGTTCGCAAAGCCTTGGAAGGAATATTCATTTTTGTCATTTACCGCAGCACCGTAAACACGAACACCAAACAGTCCATCCGTTGTTGCTGACTTTGCAGTCAGTTTCACAGATTCTCCTCCTTTTAATCCGAAATACATACCGTAATCATCAAGGACGCAATGTGAAGGAAGAGTCATCTTATAATAGGAAACATAACTGTATCCGTCTTGATAGTCAGGCTGAACAAAAATGTAATCCGAGTTGGTTCCATTTATTGCCGGGATAGTTGCCTTCTCTGCAAATTCAACCTTGATTCTTTGAGCATCCTTTACATTCTTTAGCTGAATATTGGAAATATCGTTTCCGATGGACTGTCCGTTGAGAACAATATCAGAAATCTGATATCCATCTTTTGCGGCTACATTCAAAATCACATTCGAATTATTGTTATAAGGAACAGGAGTTTCTTCATCGGCATTCACCTTGATGCCGTCCATGGTAACGCTGCCCTTTTCTTCATCGTAATTTACTGTAAGTGGCTTATGAGTTGTTTTTGCAATCGTGAAATCATCAATCCCCATACCGATATTACCAAGTATGTTTGCATCAATTCTAAACCAGTAAAATTTCATATTTGTCAACGAAATACTAACGGAAATATCACCGGTAGAAGTTACATTTCCCTCAGGATCAATCATTTCCATTCTTACAGTATTGTTATCAATATTAAATATCTGCCTTACCGTATACCATTTTTCCGTTTCAATTACGAAACTTGCAGTAGTTTTTCTTGAAAATTTGTTATTTTCAATCAGACAGATTGTATCCGCATCGGTATCATTTGCATCTAGCGACTCAAATCCGAATCCGAACAAATTGGTTTCATCACTGTTATAATACAAGAATCTAACAGGTCCGATATTGGAAGCTTCTGCATTCTGGAAGAATTTGAGTTTTGTCTGTAACACATATTCTCCCGATGCTCCCAACTGAGTTTTAGTCCCCTCGTTATAAATCACCGCATCCGTGTTGGTATTTGCTGATTTTTTATAAAATCGACCAATCCATCTGTAACGGTTTCCATCCGATTCTTCAAGAATATAATGATCTGATGTTGAAGTAACATTATAGTTATCTTTATTGCTTACAGGCAACGACTTAAGTGTTGCAGATTCATAATCAATCTTTGCAACATATTTTTTAGTTGTTATCATAAAATCATCAACACCAAAACCGCTATTTCCCTTTTCTCCTACATCAATACGAAACGATCCGAATTTCATATTCTCATATGAGGGCACGGCGGAAGGAAGTGCAACAGTGCCTGTTGAAGTGATATTACCATTCACATCCGCAATTTCCAATCTGGCAGTTTTATCAGCGGTATTGAAGATCGCACGGAATGTGTACCACACATCTGATTGCAATGCAATGCTTGCAAGATTTTTTTGATATACAAGATTGGTTGAACCGTTGTCTGATCTGAACAAAATTGTTTCAGCAGTATCATCCAATGTATTGATACCGTTAATCATAAATCTGAAGCTGTATCCTCCGGTACTGTCTGTACACTGTACTGCAAAAGTTCCCATGTTGTAATCTTCATTCTGAGTAAATTTTATTTTAGATTGAATCACATATTCCCCAAGTGTTGCAAATGCCGTTTCTTTCCCTTTCGCATACAAAGCCGCATCGGTTCCTGTTCCCTTCTTGTCGTAATAACGACCAACCCACTGATAATTGTTTCCGTTTTCTTCCTGAAGGATATAGTTATCCCCGGTGCCTGCTATGTTGACACCGTTGATGTTATTTGTAGGAAGCTGCTTTAAGGACGATGATTCATTATCTTCCTTTGAAAAGACCTCCTCGTTTGTGGTGTAGTAATCCATATCAGTTGCATCATTTGATGATGCAAATACGGTTACTCCGCTTACCATTATTGCAAAAGCAATAACAAGTACTGTGATTTTTGTGATTTTCATGAAATCAAACCCCTTCCTTTTTTGTTTTTTAGTTGTGCTTTCACAACATAAATTAAGTATATATGATTTCTTTGAAAATTGCTATCAAAATATTGGTTTGTTTTATAACAATATTTGTTTTTAATTGTTTTTGATTATTTATATTGCAATTTCAAAATTACTGTGTTATAATGTAGTTGTTTATTACAGGAAAATCAAAAAACCTGAAAATATCACAATATTGGGTTTGAAAAGGTGATTTCATGTCATATCAATTTATCGAAATTCTCGGTCCGACCCTCGCTAATACGCATATCAGAATCCACGCTCCTCAAAACAGAACAAAGGGAGACTGTGTTTCTTTTCACATCCACGAGGAAGCTACATTTATTTTAATACAATCGGGATTGTTCCTCTTGGAAATCCATGATAAAGCATATCATCTGACACAAGGGGACGTCTTTTTTGTAAATGAAGGAATTCCATACCAGACAACAATGGAAACAGATTGCAAATTTTTGCTTGTGCAAGCGAATATTGACTTCGAATTTACCGGAAAACTTCGTTCGGAATTCAGGTGTCTTACTCACATGGATCAGGATTTTGCTTATTATCCAAACCAATCGGAAATTGCAACAATTCTTGGTGAATCTCTTGAAAATATCGTAAAAGAAAATACCGAAAAAAAGGAAGGATACAGCGCATTCATCAAATCAGAACTTCTGAAAATACATGCCATTTTATACCGCGAAGGCATTCTGCAATTTCCGAATGAAACCATTGAAAAAAGTTTTCGTAAGCTTGCGCCCATTCTCAATTACATTGAAGATCATTACAATGAACCAATCACTCTTGAAACAATCACGAAAATGTTCAATATAGAAAAAACCTATTTCTGCAAGTTTTTCAAAACGAATATGAATGCCACATTCACACAATATCTGAATACAGTCAGAATTAACAAAGCGAAAACACTCATGCTTTCCGCCAACAAAAGCATTACAGAAATTGCAACCGAAACAGGTTTTTCTTCAAGTTCCTATTTTGCGGAAATCTTCAAAAGGAATGTCCATTGCACACCAAATCAATATCAAAAAATAAAAAAGAATGCAGACGGAAAATCTATCCTTGTAAAATCCTGACATTCCAAACAAAAAAACAGGCAGGAAACTCAATTCCTGACCTGTTTCTTTTTCTGTTTTCATCCATTAGGACAATAAATACATTTGCAATTCCCGCACTCTTGCAGGGAGAGTTCCTTTTCCGTCTTTCAATCCAAAGCTACCGCCGTTTAACAAATCGGTTATCTTGGTAAATCCGGGTGCGTAAAGTTCAAACTCCTCGCGGTCTAACGTTACATCATAGACAACCGCTACTGTTT
>JAZQHN010000156.1:0-3113 GCA_045540615.1 Clostridia bacterium | reverse complement strand
CTTTCAGACTGTCGAAAAAGTCGGTCTACCGCAAGCAAAGTAAAATAAAACAAGAAAAATCATATAAATTCAAAATGTACAATAACAAATAGAAAACCGTCAGGAAAATATTGAATTTTCCTGACGGTTGCTTGCTTTTTCCGAACTTCAACTCTACCGTACCCTCCTACGCCCGCGAATTGAAGTTCTAAAAATATCCCTTCCTTTTTCCTCGTCTGCCAGCGTGTCGATAAGTTTATCGACACGCTGAAAGGAATCCCCTTGGATTCCTTTTTTATTTTTGTGTCACAGCATCAGAGCATGCAAGATGTATTTTTTAATTCCCACCTTTCTGACTCGACGATGCAAAGCAATAAAAAATGCGTCGCCACAGAGGACAACGCATAAAAACGTATTATTCTGCACCGTCAAGTTATTTCATAATCATTATATTGGGATATGAAAAACAGAGAATACATTTTTTACAATAGTATTCCCAGTATAACAATTTTAAAATAACTTGACAAAAACAGTATGTCATATTCTCAATCATTTTGCAAGTCTTCTTTTTCTATTCTTTTGAAATTCACAGAAAAACTCTTGCTTTTTTTCTTCATTTCTGTTATACTAATAGGAGTAAATAAAAAAGGAGGATGTTCCATGCCAATTAAAATTCCAACCCAATTACCGGCAGCAAATGTACTGCAAAAAGAGAATGTGTTTTTTATGAGTGAACTGCGTGCCATGCGGCAGGACATTCGTCCTTTACGAATTTTGATTTTGAATCTGATGCCCACCAAAATCACCACGGAAACTCAACTGCTCCGACTACTGGGAAACTCTCCCCTGCAGGTAGAAGTTGATTTGATGCAAACAAAAAGCCATCAGCCAAAAAACACCCCCGCTGAGCATCTGTTGAATTTCTATAATACTTTTGATGCCTATCGGGACAACACTTATGACGGTATGATTATCACCGGTGCTCCTGTGGAACAAATGGCATTTGAAGAAGTAAACTATTGGGAAGAGCTTTGTGAAATCATGGAGTGGAGCAAAACTCATGTGACCTCCACCTTTCATATCTGCTGGGGTGCCCAAGCAGCTCTTTACTATCATTATGGGATTGATAAGCATCCCTTATCCGAGAAGATGTTTGGTATCTTTGAGCATAAAGTACTAAAGCCTCGCTCCAAACTGGTTCGGGGGTTTGACGATACCTTCTATGCTCCCCACTCCCGTCATACAGGAGTGGATCGTGAACAAATTGCTAAAAATGAAGCTCTTTCCATTTTGGCTGAGTCTGAAGAGGCAGGAGTTTATATCGCCGCAAGCAAGGGCGGAAAGCAGTTTTTTGTGACGGGTCATTCGGAGTATGATCCCATGACTTTAGCAGAAGAGTATTTCCGTGATGTAGATAAGGGATTGGAGATTGCCGTTCCCAAAAACTATTTCCCCGACGACAACCCCAAGAAAAAACCAAAAGTCACCTGGCGTTCTCATGCAAATCTTCTCTACTCCAACTGGCTCAATTACTATGTATATCAGATTACGCCTTATGATATTTCGAAGGTGAGTAAAAAATAACCAATAACCAAAAAGGAAGGAACCGAATGCGTTCCTTCCTTTTCACACTAATATTTCAAGAAAAATTCCTGTTTCAGAAGCTGTGAAAACCGTTCATCTGAAATGTTTTCTTCCAGATGGACCAATTCGGTTCCTTCAAATTCTTTATATTCTTTACCGTTGATTGTCTTTCTCCCCTTTTCCGTTTTAATGGCAAGCATGGGTGCCTTATTAAACACAGAATCGGGATGGGCTTCACAATAAAAGGACGGTTGAATAAAATCCACATCATATTGTTTTTCTTCTGTAAAGGTGATAAATTTTCTCCACTCTCCCTTATGGAAATCCCAAAGAATCCAACCGTGAACCGGGTCTTTGGTAAAATGATAGGTTTCTCCAAACTGAGTTTGTTCTAAATTTTCCTCCATTTTTATAGGAAAGCGCGGAGCAACATCTCCCACACCAATGTCACAAAAATACCTGTCATTCTCACAGGTCACCACCAAAATCCGATGGCGTCGCATAGGAATGTCTGCCTCTCCCCTCACATATCTTGCAAAACGATTTTCTACCCCAAAACCCATTTCCTCGAGAATATCAGCCAGCAAGCCATTTAACTCAAAGCAATATCCGCCTCTCTTCCGAACAACGATTTTTTCAAACAAATCCTCCTTGTTCAGAGACAATGATTTTCCCTCAAGAATATCCAGATTTTCATAGGCAATCCTTGTGACCGCAGAGTATTGAATCTTCTTTAAAAATTCAGAATTATGCTCTATTTTCATAGTAGGATCAAGCCCGATTCTTTCTAAAAATGCTTTTATCTTTATCATAGCAAGTACCTTTCTGATAAAAAACAGCGGTACAACTTACGTGCACCGCTGCTCTTATTTTACTATTTTAATCAAACCTTGAAATCCACACCGGTCTGAGCATCCTCAGCAGGTTCTGTTTCAAAAACATAGTCATTTCCGGGTAAGATAGCATTGAGAACGATACCTGCAATAGAAGCCACTGCAAGAGCTGACAGGGTGATGGTAACACTTCCGATTGCGAAGCTTACACTTCCAAGACCCAAAGCAGAAACCAAAATGATTGCTGCAACAATTAAGTTACGGCTCTTGGTAAAGTCTACCTGATTTTCTACTACGTTTCTAACCCCGATTGCGGAAATCATACCATACAGTACAAAAGAAATACCGCCGATAACAGCTGTGGGAATCAAAGCAACCAAAGCTTCAAACTTAGGAGAAAAGGACAAAACTACAGCAACAACCGCCGCAATTCTGATTACCTTGGGATCATATACCTTAGACAGTGCCAATACACCGGTATTTTCTCCGTAAGTAGTATTAGCAGGACCGCCAAACAGTGCAGACAAAGATGTTGCCAAACCGTCACCGGTCAAAGTTCTGTGAAGTCCGGGTTCTGCCAGATAATTTTTACCAACGGTAGAAGAAATTGCAGAAATATCTCCGATATGTTCCATCATAGTTGCCAATGCGATAGGCATAATTGCAACGATAGAGCTGATAATCAAAGAGGAATTGCTCCAATCAACACCGCCAAAT
>JAZQHN010000155.1:0-5674 GCA_045540615.1 Clostridia bacterium | reverse complement strand
AAAAAGAGAAGTTATTTAGCAATGTGTTTAATCATGGCAATGTTGTGTGCATGCCTGGTAACCGTTCCTGCTGTTATGGTAGGAGCAGAAGAGTCTCCTTTTGACATTGATTTTGATGATATGTCAGCAGGTGCACTTGATGTATCAGGTGAGTCGGGAGTGATTCAGTATTGGGTAAAAAATATCACCTCTGCCAATCCTCAGGTTGTTACCGAAAAGGGAAACAACTTCCTGAGAATCGATGGCACCAATTCAACCCAAGCAGGTTTTGGTGTATATCCCATTAACTGGGGCGGAGAGATCGACCACACTTATTCCGAAACCTCTTTCCGTTTCAGAATGTCTGATATGACAACATCCGGAACCGGTGTGATGAAACCTTATTTTAAAGTCGGATTTGGCTATAGAGATCTTGATACCGATACCGGACATAAATCTCCCGGAATTTTTGCAATTTCCGATGACGGAAAATCGATTATTGCTTTGAACGACGCAAATGTAACTTATCAGAATGGAACCCAAGTAAACTTTTATCAGCCTTTGTACACCGCAGAAACTTCTTTGGCTGATATGTGGCTTGATGTTAAGTTGAAATTCAATTTCTCAACAGGAGCAGTTAAGTGTATCATTACCGATGAAAATGGCAAGGTTCTGACAAGCTTTGTTCAAACCATCAGTGACATGAAAAACAAAAGACTTTACAATGTTAACTGGTCTACTAATTTTAACATCAATGCTACCGACTACAGAAGAATGAAGATTGACTTCGATGATATTGCATATAAAGGTTATTCCAATGTACCCAATCCCTTTGACATTGATTTTGATGATTATTTAGCAGGTGCCTTTGATGCATCAGGAGAATCGGGAGTAATTCAATATTGGACAAATTCTTTAAAAGCAGCAAGTCCTCAAGTTGTTTCGGAAAATGGTAACAACTTCTTGAGAATTGATGGTACTAACGAAACACAAAAGGCTCTTTCTGCATATATGATTAACTGGGGTGAAGATTTAAGTAAGGATAAGTATTCCGAAACAACATTCCGTTTCAGAATGTCCGATATGTCCCATGCAGGGGGCGTGATGAAGACTTATTTCACACTTGGTTTTGGTTATCGCGATGTTGCTACCGATAGCGGACACAAATTCCCCAGTATTTTTGCAATCTCCGATGATGGAAAATCCATTCTTGCCATGAATGACGAAAATAAAACCTATCAGAATGGTAACCAGGTAAACTATTATCAGCCCCTCTATACCGCTGAAACCTCTTTGGCAAATATGTGGCTGAATGTTAAGATTGCACCTAATTTTGAGACAGGTTCACTTGCTTGTACAATCTCTGATGATAATGGAAAGGTATTGACCAGTTTTGCTCAAAAAATCGGTTCAGCTATGGTGGGTAAAATGCTTTACAGCATCCATTTCAGCATGAATTTGAATGTAGATGATTCTACCTACAGAAGAATGAAATTTGACTTGGACGATATTTCCTATAAAGGATACACTCAAATGCCCAATCCTTTTGATATCAACTTTGAAAATTCAGAATTGGGTACCTACAATGCATCCTGTGAATCCGGTGTAATTCAGTATTGGGTAAACGGCAATGCTGTAGGCTCAATTGCAAAAACAATCAAAGAAGAAGGGGATAACCGTTATCTGAGCTTTGACGGAACAGATGAAAGCTTAACCAACGGAAGTCTTTTGTATTTAATTAACTGGAGCGGCAATTATACCAAAAATGATAAAATTTCCAAAACCTCTTTCCGTTTCAGATTGTCTGATATGGAAAAGAGCGAGGATGAAACCGGTCAACCTTATTTTTATGTAACTGCAGGATATTACAACGGAAGCAAGCTGACCAGTCCGAAGATTTTTGCAATTTCTGACGACGGCAAGAGCATCCTTGCCTTTGATGACAGCAATTCTACTTATCACAAAGGACAACAAGTAAAGTATATGGAGCCTTTGTATACTGCAAAAACAACTTTGGCGGATCAATGGTTGACCGTGAACCTACTGAATAATTTTGAAACACAGGAAATGACCTGTACGATTTACGATGAAAACGGTGCGATTTTAACAAAGTTTGTTGAAAAATTAGGTTCCGTTATGGAAGGACACTACTTGTATTGTGTTTCTCCTTATATGAATATTACCAACAATGTAAATGCTTACAGAAGAAAAATGACCTTGGATATGGATGATATTTCTTATCAGACATATACCGTAGCACCTGAAGCAGAAACCTATGATGTTGCCGTTTCTTATGACGAAACTCAGGGAACTGTTTCTTGCGACGGAGTAGCAGTAAATGGTAAGCTGACCGTAGAAAAGGGCGAATCGATTACTTTGAAGATTACTCCTGCTGATTCCTATGAAATTGATACCATTACCGTAAACAATGCAGCATACACCGCAACGGATAATACCATTACTTTGGAAAATATTTCCGAGGCACAAACAGTTGCAGTTACCTTTAAAGAAAAAGAAATTGTTACTCCTGAAATTTCAGCAACCGGAGCAGATTATCTGATTTCCGGTAACTATGAACAGGATGGAAAAACATATCCCAGCGTTACTGCATTTTATAAAATGACTCTTCCTGATAATGCAGATTTGAAGGATTACGGAATGTATTTCGGAGACGGAACAGATACCGTGAAATTGTCTGCAAAAGGAAAGACAACAGACAATATATTCGGAATCAAGGTATTTGGTAAAGCTGTAGAAAAAGGCTCCACTTATACCTTCAAAGGATTCTTCCAAGTGAATGAAGAAGAAATTCAGGGAACAGAAGGAAGTTATACCATTACAGAATAAGACAGTTAAGAGTAAATTCCTGAAAGGAGATTTGACATGATGAAAAACAGAGTGTTATCAATGTTACTGACATTGGCCTTGTTGTTTTCATGTGTTTCAGTTGTCCCCGGCATGGTTGTCGGGGCAACTGATTCCCCATCACCCTTTGACATTGATTTTGATGATATGTCAGTAGGTGCATTTGATGCATCAGGCAAGTCAGGTGTTATTCAGTATTGGACAAGAAATATCAGCTCGACAAATCCTGTAGTTGTTTCGGAAAACGGAAACAACTTTCTGAGAATGGATGGTACCGATGAAACCCAGAAAGGCTTTACTGCATATATGGTTAACTGGGGCGAGGATTTGAGTCAGGACAAGTATACCGAAACCTCTTTCCGTTTCAGAATGTCTGATATGACACGGTCAGAGGATACTGCCATGAAACCATACTTTACTGTTGGGTTCGGATATCGGGATCTTGCCACAGATACAGGGCATAAATTCCCCGGAATTTTTGGTATCTCTGATGACGGAAAATCCATTCTTGCCATGAATGACTTGAACGTAACCTATCAGAACGGTACCCAGGTGAACTATTATCAGCCGCTGTATACTTCTGAAACTTCTTTGGCAGATATGTGGCTGAATGTTAAGATAGCGCATGATTTTGAAACAGGGACACTGACTTGTACCATATCCGATGAAGATGGAAAGACATTGACTAAATTTGTGCAAAAAATCGGTTCAGCTATGGTGGGCAAAATGCTTTACAGTGTTCATTTTGGTATGAATTTGAACGTGAATGACACTACCTACAGAAGAATGAAGCTTGACTTGGACGATATTGCCTACAAGGGTTACGCCCAAATGCCCCATCCCTTTGATGTGAACTTTGACAATGCGGCATTGGGCACTTATCAAGCAGAAGGCGAATCCAATGCGATTCAGTACTGGGTCAACGGTACTGCTGCAGGTACCGCTTCAAAAACCATTAAGGAAGAATCGGGCAACCGTTATCTGAGTATTGACGGAACAGACGAAGCCTTAACCTCCGGAAGCCTTTTGTACATGGTAAACTGGAATGATGATTTGAGTCAAGATAAGTATTCCAAAACCTCCTTCCGTTTCAGGATGTCTGATATGGAAAAGAGTGAGGACGAAACCGGTCAACCCTATTTCTATGTAACCGCAGGGTATTACGATGGCAGTCAACTGACCAGCCCGAAGATTTTTGCCATTTCAGAGGATGGAAAAAGTATTCTGGCTTTTGATGATGGCAACCGTATTTATCAAAACGGCCGGTTAGTAAAATATCTGGAGCCTTTATATACTGCTAAAACCTCTTTGGCAGATCAATGGTTGACTGTTCACTTGGTGAACAATTTTGAAGCAGAGGAAATGATTTGTACCATTTATAATAAGAATGGTGAAGTTCTGACACAATTTGTTGAGAAATTAGGGTCTGTTATGACGGGACGGTATTTGTATTGTGTGTCTCCGTATGCTAATTTTACAAACAGCGGAAACACTTACAGAAGAAAAATGATATTGGATTTGGATGATATTGCTTATGAGGTTCTTGACAGTGTGCCGGAAGTGATTCCTACACCAACGGTAAGTCCGACGACAAAACCAACAGCAAGTCCAACAGCAAGCCCCACAGTAACACCACAACCCACCAATCCTTTTGATATCGACTTTGAGGATTCGAAATTAGGCGTTTTTGATGTTACCGGTGAATCAAATGCCATTCAGTATTGGGTAAATTGTAGCGCTGCAGGTACGGCTAAAAAAACAGTTGAAGAAGAAGGAGATAACCGTTACCTGAGCATTGACGGAACGGATCAAACCTTAACTACCGGAAGCCTTTTATATTTGGTAAACTGGAATGCCGATTTAACTGCTGACAAATTTTCCAAAACTTCTTTCCGTTTCAGAATGTCTGACATGACAAAGAGTGAGGACAATACCCAGCAGCCGTATTTCAGAGTAACGGCAGGGTATTACAGTAAAGCTGCAGGACTGAGCAGCCCGGCAACCTTTGCAATTTCTGATGACGAAAAAAGCATCATTGCTTACGACGGTGAAAACCGTATTTATCAAAACGGACAGCAAGTAAAATACATGGAGCCTTTGTATACTGCAAAAACCTCTTTGGCAGACCAATGGCTTACGGTTACAATGGAACATAATTTTAATGCAGGAGATATGACCTGTACCATTTCCGATGCGGACGGCACAGTTTTGACAAAGTTTGTCCAGGAATTTGGAACTATCATGACAGAACGGTATCTGTACTGTATTTCTCCTTATGCAAGCTTCGTAAATTCAGACGGAACTTATCGGAGAATGAGATTGGATATTGACGATGTCTCTTATCAGAAGATAACAGCTGAAGATGTGGGAATGATTCCTGCTGATAAATGCAAAAACGAATTGTATGTATCCTTGGACGGCTCTGATGAAAACGAGGGAACCAAAGAATCACCTTTCGCAACTTTGGAAAAGGCGAGAGATACCATCAGAATGTATGAAGCTCTGCCTAAGGGTGGCGTGACTGTTTTTGTTCGTGGCGGAACCTACCCTGTCACCGAAACCTTTACATTAAATACCACAGACAGCGGTACAAAGGAAAGTCCCATTACTTATCGGGCATATCCGGGAGAAAAGGTCATATTTGACGGTGGTAAAAAAATAGATTTAGAAAAGTTTGCTCCCGTCAGTGGTGAAATGAAGGATAAGCTGATTTCTGCTGATGCTCAGAATAATGTCCTGGTAGCAGATTTGTCTGAATTTGGAATTGATGAAGTGGAAAAATATTCGATTACCAATGGTCATACGGTAATCAATTCTCCTTTCATTATCT
>JAZQHN010000154.1:0-1647 GCA_045540615.1 Clostridia bacterium | reverse complement strand
ACAAAACTCCTTCCGAGGCAAAAGTTTTGGTAAAAGAAGTGATTGAAGCAATCGGCGCAAAACCTGAAAATGTAGATGTTATCGTTTGCCCTCCTTTTGTAGCTGTTGATGCAGCCATTGGTGCAGCAGAAGGAAGCTTTGTTAAGGTTGGTGCTCAGAATTTGCACTTTGAAGCAAAGGGTGCTTTCACCGGTGAAATCGCAGCTGATATGCTGAACGATTTGGGTGTTTCCTATGTTATCATCGGTCACTCTGAACGCAGACAGTATTTTGCAGAAACTGACGAAACCGTAAACAAAAAGGTTCTGACCGCTTTTGAAGCAGGCTTGACTCCTATCATTTGTGTTGGTGAAACTCTGGAACAGAGAGAACAGGGAATTACTGCTGATTTGATTCGTATGCAGGTAAAAATTGCATTCGGCGGTGTAACTGCTGACCAGGCGAAAAAAGCAATCATCGCTTATGAACCTGTTTGGGCAATCGGTACCGGTAAAACCGCTACCAACGAACAGGCTGACGAAGTTTGCGGTATTATCCGTGAAACAATTGGCGAACTGTATGACAATGCAACGGCTGAAGCAATCATCATTCAGTACGGTGGCAGCATGAATGCAGGCAATGCAGAAGCTCTGCTGGCTATGCCTAACATTGACGGTGGCTTGATTGGTGGCGCAGCATTAAAGCCCAACGATTTTGCTACTATCGTTAAAAGTGCGAAATAAAAAATTGTAACCATGAAGAAAGCGGGTGCAGAGCTGTGCCCGCTTTTTTGAAAGATTGGAGGAATTAGAATGAAACAGTTGATGAGTTTAATTATTCTGGACGGGTTTGGAATTAACAATGCAGAAGCAGGCAATGCCATCCATTCTGCCAAAACTCCCAATTTGGATGCCTTGTTCCAAAAATATCCTCATACTCAGATTGCAGCCAGCGGTATGGATGTTGGTCTGCCTGACGGTCAGATGGGGAATTCTGAAGTAGGTCACACCAATATTGGTGCAGGAAGAATTGTATATCAGGAATTGACCCGTATCACCAAGTCCATTCAGGATGGAAATATGTTTGAAAATGCTGAACTGAAGAGTGCAATGCAAAATTGTATTGAGAAAGGTACTGCCTTGCATCTTTTAGGATTGTTGTCTGACGGTGGTGTGCACAGCCATAACACTCACTTGTATGCCTTGATTGAAATGGCGAAAAGAAAGGGCGTAAAGGATATTTGGGTGCATTGCTTCTTGGACGGCAGAGACGTACCCCCTCAGAGTGGTAAGGATTTTGTTCAGGAATTGCAGGATAAATTAGCAGAAATCGGTGCAGGAAAAGTAGCAACCGTGATGGGTCGTTACTATGCAATGGATCGTGACAACCGTTGGGAACGCGTTGAAAAAGCATATGATGCTATGGTAAAAGCAGAAGGAATCAAAGTTCCTTGTCCTGTTTGTGCCGTTGCAAATTCTTACAAGGAAGAAGTAACCGACGAATTTGTAGTGCCTGCAGTAGTAGAAGGCTTTGAAGGAATCAAGGAAAATGACTCTATGATTTTCTTTAACTTCCGTCCTGACCGTGCAAGAGAAATTACAAGAACCTTTGTTGACCCTGATTTTGACGGATTTGAACGGAATTATTTCCCCGTTCAGTATGTATGTA
>JAZQHN010000153.1:0-2617 GCA_045540615.1 Clostridia bacterium | reverse complement strand
ACTGTCAAACAAAATTCTCATCAGAACCATCATCCTTACTGTTAAAAAGGGCAGACAGAACTGTCCGCCCCTTTAAATATTATTTCATATACCAAATATTGTCCGCATATTCCTTTACTGCACGGTCAGCAGAGAAAATCCCCGCCTTTGCAATGTTCACTAAGGACATTTTGGTAAACCTTTCTTGATCCTGATATGCTTTGGACACATCATTCTGAGCACGAACATAATCGTCAAAATCAGCCAATGTCATATAACTGTCTGCCACACCGAAGGAATTGGTCAGAAGAGATTTTACAATATCATCAAACCGTACTCCCAATGCATCGGAAGAAAGAAGCTGCATAATATCATTGAGCTCAGGATTTCTTCTGCAGTAATACAGGGGATCATAGCCATTACGCCACAATTCTTCTACTTCATGAGCACGAAGACCAAAGAGGAACATATTGTCATCCCCAACCTGCTCGTGAATTTCCACGTTAGCGCCGTCCAAGGTACCGATGGTAACTGCACCGTTAATCATGAGCTTCATATTCCCTGTTCCTGATGCTTCTTTTCCCGCAATGGAAATCTGCTCTGAAATTTCTGCTCCCGGGATAATGATTTCAGCCAGAGACACTTTATAATCTTCAATGAAAATCACCTTGATTTTATCACGAACCTGAGGATCGGAGTTAATCACATTTGACAATGCTACAATAAGACGAATCACCTGTTTCGCCATAAAATAACCTGCTGATGCTTTTGCCGCAAAAATAAAAGTTCTGGGCGGAACATCCAAATTGGGATTTTCTTTGATTCTGCGATACATATGAATAATCTGCAATACGTTAAGGAGCTGTCTTTTGTATTCATGAAGTCTCTTAATCTGCACATCAAATAAAGAATCAGGATTCACTAAAATTCCATTTGCCTTAGCAATATAATTGCTTAACGCCACCTTCTTTTGATGCTTGATTGCTCTTAATTGCTCCAAAACCGCTTTATCGTCTTTAAATTCCAGTAATTGTTCCAACTGAGAAGCATCCTTTAAGAAGCCGTCCCCTATCAACCCTTTCAACAAATCTGTCAATTCAGGATTGGACTGGCACAGCCAACGGCGGTAAGCAATCCCGTTGGTCACATTGGTAAAACGATCATTATCAAGATTATAATAATCACGGAAAATGCTTTCTTTCAGAATATCGCTGTGAAGCTTGGATACACCATTTATTTTATGACACGCCGCCAAACACAAATTCGCCATCCTCACTTCCCCGTTTGCAATCACAGACATATAATCCACCTTTGCATAATCACCGGGATACTGACGGAACAAATCATTCACCAGTCGACGGTTGATTTCGCAAACAATAGAATAAATTCGGGGAAGCTGTTCAGAAAACAGGCTTTCGCTCCAACGCTCCAAAGCTTCGCTCATAACGGTATGATTGGTATAGGACAAAGTTTTTTGGGTAATTTCCCAAGCTTCCTCCCAACCGTAATCATGCTCATCAACCAGCAGTCTCATTAATTCCGGAACACAAAGAGCCGGATGAGTATCGTTAATGTGAATTGCCACCTTATCAGATAAGGTATCTAAGGTACCATATTTG
The DNA here is from genome assembly GCA_045540615.1 of Clostridia bacterium. Classification (GTDB taxonomy): domain Bacteria; phylum Bacillota; class Clostridia; order HGM11514; family HGM11514; genus SIG438. The sequence goes on along the minus strand of JAZQHN010000153.1, from coordinate 1,019 downwards.
CTCAAATGCTGGTCAAGAATACTTTGTAAGGATGCTGAAACCAATAAATATTGCTGTTTTAACCGCAACCGTTTTCCGTCAATATGGTCATCTGCAGGATAAAGCACCTTAGAAATTACTTCTGCCATAGTATCCTGTTCCAGTGCCTTGGCGTAGTCCCCGCGGGAAAATGCACTCATATCCAGACGGTTAGGTGACTGAGCACTCCACAGCACCAATTTATTTACCGCTTTGGACTTGTATCCCGAGATAAACATATCATAAGGAACAGCAATCACAGATTGGTAATCATGATGGCTCACCCGTAATTTCCCGTCATCAAACCATTCTGAAACCTTCCCGCCAAACTTCACTTCATAGGAACGATCTGTTCTGGGAACCAACCAGACACCACCTAAATTCAGCCAATCATCAGGAAATTCCATCTGCCATCCGTCCACAATGCTTTGTTTAAAAATACCAAATTCATATCGAATGGAAAATCCTGTTGCAGGCATCCCTTGGGTCGTCATGGAATCCATATAGCATGAAGCAAGACGTCCCAAGCCTCCGTTTCCCAAGCCTGCATCAGGCTCCATATCATACAGACGCTTGAGTTCCACTCCATATCCCTTCAACACATCCGAGACTCCTTTTTCCAAGCCCAGGTGAAACAGGTTATTTCTAAGGGAAGTTCCCACTAAAAATTCCATAGACATATAATATACCTGTTTTCGTTCCTTGGCTGTTACCTCGTCAGTAAATTCCTTCCTTTGGGCAGACAGCATATCTCTTACTGTGATACATAGTGTTTTATAAACCTGTTGCTCTGTTGCTTCACCTAATCCGCAACCAAAGGTTCTCAAACAGGTTTCTTCCAACAACTGTGTAATCTCCTGTTTTTTTAATTTCATAAATTTGTTCTCCTTTCCTGTCAAACACTAATTCTGTGTCAATTCTGAATACAATCCTAAGTATTCCTCAGCGGGATTTTTCCACCCACTATTATATTTCATTAAACTCTTAATGTGCTTGTTCCA
>JAZQHN010000152.1:0-5401 GCA_045540615.1 Clostridia bacterium | reverse complement strand
CGTGAACTAATTGTCATTATGCTGTTTAGTTTTCAATGTCCGCTTGCTTGCCCCTTTTTCGGGGACAGCTTATTTATTATATCACACCATTTGACCTTTGTCAACACTTTTTTTCATTTTTTGCAAAAAACTTTTTTAAAGCGATAACCCTTCTCAAAAGGTGCTCAATTATAATATCATATTCTTTCTCGGTTGTCAATAGGTTTTTTTAACAGGATAAAATATTTGCCGAAAAAGAAAAAAGGTATATCGAAATTGACATACCTTTTTTCATACTTATTCTGTTTTCGTCTGTTTTTCCAAGTAAGCACCGGGAATCAAAGGAAGAATATGCTCCGTTTCCCAAACAAACTGTCGAATGGTATATTCTCCTGTTTGCGGAATTTGAAAAGAATCTGTAATAAAATGACCGCTTTTCCCCGGTTGAATTTCCTGTTCGTCCGAACTCACAAGTTTTATCAAACAATTATCCTGATATAATCCCAAAAGTACTTTCGCTTTTACAGGACTTGCTTCTTCATTATGATAATAAGTATCTGCTTTTATGGTGTCACCATTATTCCAGCCTGTTTTTATCTTTCCCTTTTCATCTGAAAACCCTGTTTGCGTTTCTTTGGGCAAATCCTTTGTATATGCTTTCATCAAAATATTAGAATTTTCTGCAATGGTTGTCAAATCCTGCCATTGCTTCGAATTGTATGAAACAAAGCTTTCGCCTGCATTCGCCTTACAATTTGTTGTTGTTACAGCACCGCTTTTCAAAGGCATTTCCAAAGGAATCATATTCTGACCGGAAATATCACTGTTTACTTGAACAGCAATTGCAAATTTTTCTTTTTCGAGAGGGATGCTTTCCGCTAAATCAATCGTGTAATATCCCGGAATATCAAATTCAGCCTGACCGATTTTTTTCATTTTACTAAATTCTTTCAATTCACCGTCATCAGAAAAATACACACTGCATTTTACATCATTGGCTGTGACATAAACACTTACAGCTTGCAAAGATTCCTCGCCAATCTTTTCTACAGTAAATACATTTGCATAACAAGCCTGAGGTAATATTTTATTTGTCAAAACTTCACGATATCCAAATGCACCGCTTAAACAGAAGGGATCATATTGATAAATATTATCATACCGATCCTTTTCATCAACCCTTGTAATCACAGATGCTTCCCAACCAGCATATGCATCTTCATAGGAAAGATAAAAATACCCGTTATCACCAAAACCCTCGCCCCAACTGTTTTTAATAATAAAAGCTCCATCGTTTTCAGGCTGGTTTTTAAAATTTTCTTTGCTGTATGTATCATCCCAACCGACAATACTTAAAGCATGATTAGAAGGCTGATACATTGTATTATAGTAGTTTTTGTCATTGTAATAATATCCGCAGGTATCCTTATCTAAATATTTTGAATCATAATAAATACTGGTCGATACCGAGCCATATTCCATTACATACTGCTTTACCAAATTTACATGAGCTGCTTTTTGAATTTTGCTAACATCCTCTGCTTTCAAGCTTGGGTTTGGTAATTCCATATACCCCTGAACATGGAATTGCTCCTCAAAACTATCTGTTACCGACGCTGGTCTGCTTTCTGTAGATAAATCATAAGGATCGTCTGATTCCAAAACAGGACCGCTCCACCGCATCAGATATGCAGCATACATTCGGAAATTCCCGCCGTCGTTCGGATGACGGTCATAACCTAATTTATTCTCATTATCAGAACTCAAAGCAAATCGCACATGCTGTTCAGAAAAATTAAATTCGCGTTCCGGCATCAAAGCTGCTTCTAGACTGGAGTTTCCCGCAAATGTCCAACAAACACCATCTTTCCCCTGGTTTCCCACAGGTGTAATTCTACCATGCTCTCTTGCATCGTATTTGACGGGTAATGTTTCATCTGTATTTCCTAAGGCATAAAGAGGGTCTGCCGAAATGTAATAAGAAGGAACATAAGAACTTTCTGTTTCTGTCGACTGTTCATCATCCAGCGTCATTAACATAGGCTGATTCTGATTTGCCATATATTTTTCATAGTCTGGATTCACCTCGGAAAAAGAGAATTCTAATGTATCTTCCGCTGATGCAACCGAACTTGTCATAATAAACAATAGCAAGACCGCAAGTACCCTTTTTAAATTTTTCATGGAACAGTAACCTCCAATGTAATATTTTTTACCAAAGCTCTCAATCCGGCTGTTAAGGACCAATCGCTGTGTGTAACACTTAAAATATGTTGACCGAAGGAAACAGAAGAATCGTGATATAAAAAAGCATCTCCTTGTTTACCGTCTGCAATTTCTTCCAAAATATGTTGGTCAGCAATCCCTGCTCTTTGATAATCCAACATTTCTCCCACACTCCCAATACAAAAGAAAAAGGCTAAACATATCCAAAGATACTTTTTGGGAGGTAATACGAGAGAAAGTCCAATAAAAGACAGATACGCCATCCGAAAGGACAATCCCTGATCAGTAAAAAGAAAAGGGAGATAACAACTAAAAAACAGGATCCAACCCCATTTTTGACCGTTTTTACTTTTATTTTCTTGTTTTATCACAATTGCAAATGCAATAAAAAGACCGCATAATGCCATAACACTAAAAAAATTCAAGTTTTTTAATCCTCGAATGAAGCTTACGGGTATCAATCGAAACAAAATATTTTCCCACAATTCAAGAATATGAGAAAAAATCCTGACATTTATTCCATCCCCCAGTCTGGGTGTGGTGCTCCAAGCTCCGCAAACAAGAGTATAAAGTCCCATAAATCCTGCCAAAACAAAGGAAATCCAATGATATTTTCTTTCCAATTCCTTACAGGAAAGCAATACACCTAATATCCAGAATTGTTCATAGCAACCGAAAGAAAGAAACAAAAAAAGTGAATACAAAGATAATTGTCTCTTCATGCAAAAAAGCAGTGCCACACTCAAGAAAAACAATCCGACCGCAATTCTGGAAGAAGCTGAAAGCCACCCTGTTGCTTCTACTCCCACAGGACAAAACAATAATAAAACGACCAAAGGAATTCTTGGCCAATTCTGTTTTTTGAAAAATTCAGTCAAAAAAACAACCGATAGTACTTTTAAAATCAAAAAAACAATTGACAATAAAAAAAGCGAATCGGAAAATCGGGACCAAAGAAACAAATCCAATAAATTTGCAATGGGTCTTGATGTCCAAATCCGAACTGTCATAAGTAAGTAAGAAACAGGATAAAGCGGATATCCCTGATACATGATATAATCATCTAAAATCGGAACATACTGACCCTTCAAAAAAGCAAGCGGAATCATTGCGAGAATAAAAAGTAAAAAATTTTTTTCTTTTTGATATTCCATGCAATCCCGCCAATCAATATTATTTTATCACAGTTTCATAATGGTGTCAATCCTTATTCTATGTCAGGGAAAAATATTTATGAAAAGAATTGTATTTTACAAAAAAATATGCTATAATGAAAAAAGAGGTGATACTATGCAAGATAAATTAACAATCGTTATCCCTTGTTATAACGAAGAAGAGGTTCTTCCGGAAACTATTTTAAGATTAAAAACGCTGACAGAACAAATGATAACGGACAATTTAATTTCAGAAAAAAGCAACTTATTATTTGTTGATGACGGAAGTAAAGATAATACATGGAATTTGATAGAAGAATATTCAAAAAAAGTTCCTATGGTTCATGGTTTGAAATTAGCACGGAACGCCGGTCATCAAAACGCATTAGTAGCAGGTCTGACATCAGCCGTGAAGGAAGCGGATATTTTGGTTTCTATTGACGCCGACCTTCAGGATGATTGCAACTGCATCCGTTCTTTTGTAGAAGAATATCATAAAGGATACGATGTTGTTTACGGAGTACGTTCCAATCGGGATTCTGACACTTTTTTCAAACGAAATACTGCTCTTGGATTTTACAAACTGATGAAAGTCTTGGGTGTAGATATGGTATACAACCATGCAGATTTTCGTTTGATGAGCAAACGTGCAGTAGAAGCACTTTTACAATTTGACGAGGTAAACTTATTTCTTCGCGGATTGGTTCCTCTTGTTGGTTTTTCCTCTACTCAAGTAACCTATGTTCGTGCAGAACGGTTTGCGGGCACATCCAAATACCCCTTTAAAAAGATGTTGAAATTCGCACTGGAAGGGATAACCTCCTTTTCGGTAAAGCCATTACGATTGATTACATCACTGGGCTGTACCATTTCAGTCATCAGTATTCTTGCCGCCATTTATGCACTCATTTCCAAGTTGCTTGGTTCTACTGTTCAGGGTTGGACATCCCTAATTCTCTCCATTTGGTTTTTGGGTGGATTGCAATTAATCGGTATGGGAATTTTGGGAGAATACATTGGAAAATTATATCAAGAGGTCAAACACAGACCTAAGTTCATTATCGAGAAAAAATTATAACATGAAAAAGCTGTAGCAAAAAAATCATTATGCTACAGCTCCTTTTTCGTTATATTCTACATAAACATATCTGATTCTACTATTAATTTCAGCTTGTTTTCAGTTCCTTCTGTTCTTCTGTTTTTCTTACGTAAGTAGGAACTAATTTCGCTACTGTATTTTTGATATATTCCAAATCTTCATTATCGCATGCCAGTTCCAATTCCTTCAACATGGCATTCAAGTGATTTTGATCAATATTAATAGGATGACCGATAAAAATCTTCTGATGCTCCGTGTTTTTCAATCCTTCTTCATCCATCAAAAGCTCCTCGTACAGTTTTTCTCCCGGACGAAGACCGCAAAATTCAATTTTAATATCCACATCAGGCTGATAACCGGATAATTTTATCAAATTCTTTGCCAAATCATAAATCCGCACCGGTTCTCCCATATCTAAAACAAAGATTTCGCCACCTTTGGCATAAGCTGTTGCTTGCAAAACCAATTGAGCTGCTTCCGGAATAGTCATAAAAAAGCGAGTGATCCGTTTATCAGTTACCGTAATAGGACCTCCCTGTTCAATTTGTTTTTTAAATAAGGGAATAACACTTCCGTTTGAACCAAGTACATTTCCAAACCGCACCATAGCAAATTCTGTTTTACTATTTTGCTGCATGGACTGAACGATCATTTCGCAAATTCTCTTGGTTGCACCCATAATATTTGTAGGATTTACCGCTTTGTCTGTAGAAATCATAATAAAACGCTTTACCCCAAATTGCTCTGCACACCGAGCAACATTCAAAGTACCAAAAACATTATTTTTAATTGCTTCACCCGGGCTATCTTCCATCAAAGGCACGTGCTTATGTGCTGCTGCATGAAACACTATTTCGGGATGAAAAGAAGAAAAAACTGTTTCCAATCTCTTTTTATCACGAACAGAACCAATGATAACCTCAGGTTTATTTTCCGGGTACAG
>JAZQHN010000151.1:0-5231 GCA_045540615.1 Clostridia bacterium | reverse complement strand
GCACCATTAGCTCAGCTGGTAGAGCACCTGACTCTTAATCAGGGTGTCCAGGGTTCGAGTCCCTGATGGTGTACCATGAAAAACTCAGTAACCATGCGGTTTCTGGGTTTTTTATTGTGTAACAAAAATGATTAGATTCATAAAATTAGAATGTATTATGAATCTGATGAGACGTTTTTGCGGAATTGAACGGGGGAAACACCAGTATTTTTTTTAAAAATATAGCTAAAATAGGAAAGACTGGAAAATCCGTGCATATAGGCAATATCCGCTATGGATTCATTGGTTTCGAGCAAATGTTTTTTTGCAAAATTCAATCTTAATGTTGTAATATATTCAAGGGGTGTGATCCCCATATATTCCTTGAAAATATTATGGAAATAGGTAGGACTCAGATTTACATGCTTTGCTAATTCCTCTGTTGTGATAGGGGATGTAATATTAAGATCAATATAAGAGATTGCTTTTCTGACAGCAGGATGCATCTGAGAAGGTTTGGAATTTTTTTTATCAATTAAAAACAGCTTCTTGATTAACTGCAGTATCAGAATTTCTTCATCAATTTGGCTGATTTCCTTCGGAGAAATACGGCAAGAGGAAAGATTTACCATATTGCTGTAAAACCCTTCGGTTTGTTCGGGGGGAATATAAGTTGGAATATTGTTTAAAAAACAGGTATATTGATCTGAAAAATTAATCAGCTCTCCCGTGTCTCGCTTAATGATATTAAAATAAAAGGCATAGCAGGAATAAGGAGAGTCAAGCATCTCAGAACAGTACTGCCCCGGCTTTCGGAAACAAACGGAGTTTTTCTCAAATGTATAGGAAATATCGTCTATCACAAGATGTGCAGTCCCATCGATAATGTAATCTAACTCATAATGCTGCAAGCTTCTTTCCTCCATAACGGAAGAAAATCGTTCCTTTAGTACAGATGCTTGGTAGAGTCCACAGCTTCTTGTCAATAAGCGAATATCTTCAAAGTTCAGATAGGTCTTTTTTTTCATTTTTTATCCCCCAAAATGAATGCAGATTCTTTTTTATGATTATATCATAGAATTTCTAAAAAAACAATAGAATTATTAAAATTAAAGAAATTTTTTTTGATATAATGTAAAATAGATGAATGTATCTGTTGTTTTTAGAAAAAAGATAGGAAATTATTTGAAGTAAGGCGCTCATGAAAATATGGATAAAATAAAAAGAACGGAGTGTGTAAACATGAAAAGAAAGATTAGCTTAGTTCTCGCAGTATGCTTGATTCTGATGAGCTGTATGAATGGGTTTGTTGCATTTGCAGCTGACAACACTATCAATGTGGGAGAAGGAACGGTTGTCATTGGTACCCAACGGTATACCGGTCAGGCAACTGCCTCGTTTGAATCCGGAAAAAAAGTGCATTTTGTTGTCATTCCTCCTTCCGGAAAAATAACCGAAACAATTACTTATAACGGTACAGAGCTTACAGGGGATACCGATTATTTTACTGCGGTAGACGGTGGTGTGTTCGAAGCTACCTATACTGATTATTCCGGTGAAGAAATGAGTTATTACGATTTTGCGTTGGACGGTACCTTGAGAGTTGGCAAAACCGTTGACATGATTGTGAAAAAGGTAATTACCCCAAGCAACATTAAGGATAATAAAGCAGTTGAAGTGCAGTTGAATGCAAGCGATTTTGTGTTAGTTCCTCATGCGGTGCCGGAAAGCGGTGTGATTCAAGCAAATGCAAATGGTACGATTACAGGCTTGAAAAAGGGAATGCAACAGCTGAGGATACATGCAAAAAAATCTGACGGGACAACCGGATCAGAAGTAGGACGGATGGAAGTGGTAGTTGCGGGAAGGGAAGAAGCAAGCCACGATTACAATGTTAATGACACTTCCGTTATCACCGAAACCTTAACAGGCGAATCATTTGGAAATAAAGTTGATGCTGATTATCAGTATACGGTAAAGCCGGCTCACGGAAAAAACGGAACCTCTTTGTATTATAGAAACATAGACAAGCCCGCTGCTATGACCGGTGAATTAGATATGATTAAGAAATCGGACGGGATTACACAGTTTGCTGAAAGTGCAAAAGCCATTACGGAATTTTGGGTTTATTATGATGGCTATGAAGATAGCAGTACCTCCTTGTTTTTTGTAGGTGGACCACGCCTGAGATTCTGGTTGCAGATGCATTATGACAGAGGAAATTATTTTATGCATATTGTTTCGAAGGAAGGATCATTGGCAGAAAATCACACCTCCGCCAGCGGTTACAATCAGAGAGTTCCCATGAAACGCGGTTGGAATCAGATTGTGATGGACGGACGGGGAAATAATCTTGTGATATATTGTAACGGATTTGATATGTCAGCTTATATTCCGACAGATGCTGCAACCACAAGGGTAAACAATTTTTATTACGATAGATTTATTGATTCCAATAAACAGGTGAACAATTATATGTTTTTGGATGATTACAAGGTTTACAGTATGGAAGATCCTCTCCCTGTTACCAATACTATTGAAGCAGGAGCAGGAACAGTTACCGTAAACGGAAAAGACTACACCGGAACCCAGACCATTACAGAATTTATCGAAGGAAGCGACATGAATTTTATTGTAACACCGCCTCAGGATAAAGTGGTGGACAGCATTTTCTATAACGGTCAAGAGCTGGTGGATAAAGTAGATTATATTACGGTGGTCAAAGATGCAGTACTGAAAATCACCTATCGTGATGACCCATCAATGACAACGCCTTCTATTACTATTTACGATAAAAAGCCATTAAATACAGTGCCTACCCAGGAAAATCCATACTCATCTCATACTGTATATGCACAGCTGACCGGTTGGAAACTGATTTCTGATTACGGAATGAAGTTGTCAGATAAGGAAGGAAATTATGCGGAATTGCCCGGCTTGCTTGATGTGGAAACTTTGAACAGCTTGAAAAAATGTGAAGGGAAATTTGCGGTTAAGATATTTGGTGATGGAATTGACGGAATTGCTTGTACCGTGACACCTTATCTCGTTTACAATGAGGAAACTTCCTATGGTGAATCCTCTGAAGAATTTACAGGGGAAGTTTTTCGGTAATACGGATTGACAAAAAGAGTATTATTAGACCGTTCAATCATATTTCATTTTATGACAGGAGGATTATCATTATGAAGAAACTAATATCTGTTGTTTTGCTGATTTGTCTTTCTTTTTCAGTATGTCCCGTATTGGCAAGAGACACCACCGAAGTGACTCCTAAAACCTATGGCGTAGACAATCTGAATAACGAAAAGGGTAATTTGTATGTTGCCTTTCTTGGTGGTTCCATCACACGGGGAGACGGTTCTTCCGGTACCATTACATATAAGGATAATGCGGGAACAGGAAGTGCTAAATGGGCTTCTCAGGTTACGAAACGGTATTTTCAAAAGAAATATCCCAATAAAAATGTAATCGAAGTGAATGCGGGAATTAGCGGAACAGATTCTAATTTTGGTTTATTCCGTATGAAAAATCATTTAATTGATAAGTGTGGATCGGAAGGTCCGGATGTGGTGTTTATAGAATTTGCAGTCAATGATATGTGGACCTCCACTTCTAATCCTAAGGATGTACATCGGAGAATGGAAGGAATTGTCCGTCAGTTGGCCTCTCTCCCTAAACAGCCGGTTGTCATTTTTGTATATACTGCTGCTTGGAGAAGCGGTAGCGGATTTGAGTGGTATCAGACCAGTGGTAAAGTACATCAGCAGGTAGCGGACTATTATAATATTGGATCTATTAATTTGTGCGATTATGTCATAGACGGTACCGATATTCATGGGGATCCTATCGTATGGGATGCTACCAATCCGGAAAGCTGGACAGGAGACAATACCCATCCAAATAATAAAGGTTATACTGCTTATGCAGATTATATTTTAAAACAATTTGAAGAGCATCCGGAGCAGTATTTAAAAAAGCTGACATGGAAGAATGTTCCTATGGGGAATTACGAATTTGGATCTCCTCAATTGGTTTCTCCCATTAATAACAGCAATGTAACTACCACAGGAACCTGGAATATGGACAAGAATATCTCCTTTTGGTTTGAACAGGGTGCCTTAAAAACCGTCCAGGGTGGTGCAACCATGACCTTCAAATTTACAGGTCGGTCTATTGGGATTTTCTCAATTATCAGCTCGTTAGCGGCCAATGCGGATTATGTCATTGATCAAGGCTCAGCCCATCCTGTTTCCGGACAGTTAAAGCCGTATGATGCGGCTGTCAGTGGAATGAGACCGGCACCGATTCTTGCAAGAAACGACCTTTCTATGGGAGAGCATATTATTAAAATTACTGCACAATCTCCTGCCAATACTACAAATGTCGGTTTTGTAGTCGGTAATTTTATGATAGATCCGGAGCAACCTGATCCGATTGCGTATGATGTAACGTTAAATCATAAGGATAGCGTTAGATGTGGGACTGTGTTAAAGGGAAACTATTCTTATATCAATCAAGAAAAAGAAGAAGGAAAAACAACGACACAATGGATGGTATGTGACAGTAAAGATGGTGTCTATACTCCCATTGTCGGAGCAAGTGGAACAAGCTATACCCCCGGATTGGATATGGTTGGAAAATATATGAAATATCGTGTTACTCCAAAGGATTTGTTAGGTAATACAGGAAAATCCGTTGATTCTGATCCGGTTCTGATAGGAGTTCCACCGGCTGATGAATGTTTTAATACAACAGAAATTGCATATTTTAAAGAAGGCGAAGATACGGTTGCCAAAACCTATCTTACCAACAAGTTGACAGGCGGTACCTTGAAGGCAACCCTGATTATGGCAGAATACGAGGTAGAGGAAGACGGTACAAAAAAACTTCTCCAAACAAAAAAAGTGACCCATGAGGTTGCAGCCGGTAAAACGGTGAATTTTTCGGCTAAGATGAATATTTCCGATTCTCCTGATCATTTGGTGAAAACCATGGTCTGGGCAGAACCCGGAATGGAACCAATCGTTTCTGCAGCTCAAATAATCGGCGGAAATATTGATAAGGTGACTTATATTGATAGAATAGAAGACGAAGAAGAAACATCGGTATTTGTCTATCGGGTTAACGCATTAAAATAACCGAAAATAAATGATCTTAAAAATTCCTATATAAAAAGGAGGGGAAAAGTGTGATGTAATATGGATGATAGGTAAGAAAGGGAATAATAAAATTTTTGAAAGAAGAAAGGA
>JAZQHN010000150.1:0-5527 GCA_045540615.1 Clostridia bacterium | reverse complement strand
CACGCATTCCGCCCATCAAGGCTCTCTCCTGAGCACCAAAACGATAGGGCCATATCCGTTTACGACCAAATAAATGTAATTGTTCATATAGTTCTGTGTCGTAAGTTTCCTGAAATACCGTTACATAGTCGGCTCCGCACTCATGAAGATACCGATATTCAGACGTATTAACAGGATAGATTTCAAGCCCTACCATGCGAAAATAGTTTCTTGCCAGCTTGCATGATTTTCCAATATACTCAATATTACTGTGAGAAGGGCTTTCGCCTGTAAGAATTAAAATTTCTTCCATACCGCTTTCTGCAATCACTTTCATTTCCTGTTCCATCTGCTCGTACGACAATTTCATTCGGGTTATGGAATTATAGCAGTTAAAGCCGCAATACACACAATAATTCTCGCAATAATTGGCAATGTATAACGGAGTAAAGAGATACACCGTGTTCCCAAAATGCTTACATGTTTCCTCTCTTGCCCGTTCTGCCATCTGTTCCAAAAAGGGTTCTGCTGCGGGCGATAAGAGAGCCTTGAAATCTTCTATGGAACAACGTTCATGTCCGAGTGCTGTTTTCACATCTTCGGCAGTATAGTTAAAATAATCGTAAGAATTCATTTGCTCCATTACCTGTTTGCAAACATTCGATTCTATTTTTTCCATATCAGGTAAATATTCCATGTGATTGTTCCGTGAGCTGGGGTCTGTTTCAAGTCGATGTTTCTTTGCAAGTGCTTGGGAAGATAACTGCTTGGAATCCACAAAAAATTGATTTTTCATTTTCTTCCCTCCCTAATCACGTAAAAATCCTGTAAGAGGGTCGGAAGCTGAAGCACCTCTTGTAAGCACTCTGCCAAGACCTGCAAGGTATGCTTTTCTCCCTGCTTCAATTGCTTGACGAAAGGCCGATGCCATAAGAGGGAGATTTCCTGCAGTTGCCAAAGCCGTATTTGCCATAATTGCTGCCGCTCCCAGTTCCATAGCCTCACAAGCCTGAGAAGGCTTGCCAATCCCTGCATCAACAATAATCGGCAGGTCAATTTCATCAATGAGTATCTGAATAAAATCCCTTGTGGCAAGACCTTTGTTAGAGCCAATGGGAGAGGCAAGAGGCATAATCGTTGCAGCACCGGCAGAAACAAGATCACGAGCAACATTCAAATCAGGATACATATACGGCATAACTGTAAAACCGTCATTTGCAAGGAGTTCTGTTGCTTTAACCGTTTCCTGATTATCAGGAAGAAGATATTTTGAATCCCGCATAATTTCTATTTTCACAAAGCTTCCACATCCAAGCTCACGGGCAAGCTTTGCAATTCTTACCGCTTCTTTGGCATTTCTCGCTCCGCTTGTATTGGGAAGCAGAGTAATTCCTTTTGGAATAAAATCAAGAATATTTTCCTGTTCTTTCGTATTTGCACGGCGCACAGCCAGAGTAATCATCTCCACTCCTCCGTCCTTGACTGCCGCTTCAATCAGGTTCAATGAATATTTCCCCGATCCTAATATAAAACGGGAATTAAATTCATAACCGCCGATTACAAGTTTGTCTTGATTCATTTGACATTCCTTCTTTCTATACTTCAAATTTTTCTGCAATTATTCTGAGTACCGTATGTGCCTGATGTGCTGCACAAAGCATCACTCTTGAAGATACAAGTCCCATTTCATCCGATATATCACTTGTTTCATCACCGCAAAGATAAAACATTTTTGATATTTTTCTTGTTTTGATTGTGTTACAGTTTCCCATACCCGCCATTCCTGATGCAGAAACAATGTACCTATCAGGCATTGTTTTCCTCACAAAATTCACCAGACTTGCCTTCACTTCCGCTTGATCGAATGCTTCGCAAACCACATCCGCACCCGAGAGCAAAGCACCTGCATTGGTTTCGTCCAACTGAATTGTATGTATTTGGATGTCAAGATAGGGAGCTATTTCTTTCAATTGTTCTCTCATTGCTTCCGTTTTATATAATCCAATCTGCTTCACCTGATACTGTTGGCGGTGAAGATTGGAAAGATCCACTCTGTCAAAATCAATGAGTATCAGTTTTCCTACCCCTGCACGCGCTAGTGCTATGGCAATATTAGACCCTAACCCGCCAAGGCCGCATACAGCAACCACAGCGGAGGAAAATTTCTTTTGCAACTCCTTTCCATGCCTTTCTTGTAATACCTCCAGCCATTCATTTTTTGTTGGTATCATATTAACCTCCTCCTACAAAGCTTACAATCTCAAGACTGTCACCGTCTGATAAAATTGTTTTTTTGTAATCAGCCCGAGGAAGGATATTCCCGTTTAACTCTACTGCAATACAGCTTATCTCATACCCTTCAGATAAAAGGAATTCCAGCAGAGTTTTTCCGGCAATATCAAACTTCTTTCCATTGATTTTCACCATACATTTCACCTCCAAAACAGCAAACAAAAAAGGAAGCTACCGATTTGGTAACTTCCAATCATCCTCGTTATTCCCGACACTTGCACTCAGGCATCCCTACGTTGGCATTATCCAAATCAGGTTCTCGGTCGAAGGTCATACCTTCCTCTCAGCCTGTCATACAAGCTCCCGTTTTTATTTGTTGTTATTTATTATATCACGATTTTTCTAAAATTTCAATAGCAAATCATGATTTTCTTTTGCATCAAAATCCTTTTCGATATTGAATCGGAGAAATTCCGGTATGATTTTTAAAGGCTCTGGAAAAGCTGTATACTCCGGAATATCCCACTTTTTCTGAAATTTCCTGAACAGAACATGTTTGCTCTGCCAGCAATTCCTTGGCATGGGAGATACGCAAATCCGTCAGATATTTCATGGGTGAAATTCCGTAATATCGAGTAAAAAGCTTACGAAAATAAACAGTACTCATATTTAATTGCTCCGCCACTTTTTCATTAGAAAGCTCTGGATCGTTAAAATGAAGCTTCATCCATTCAGCTCCCAATCGGATTGATTCAGGTTTTACCGTACCAAATCGGAAAAATTCCTGGGAAAGTAAATCAAACAAATGATAAACATATGAAATCAAATGATAAGGAACACCATAAGAATTTCTGGTTCGCATAGCTTCAAAATGTTCCAGCAACACGTTACAATCCCTAACATAAAAGCTTTCCAAATCACGATAACTATACAAGCAATCAAAATTAATCACAGGACATTGATCGCTTTTGATACATTCAATGGTATAATTCCCCCCCATAGGAACAAACACCACATGATTTTTATCATTCACACATTCTTTTTGTTCAGAACGGTAGATAGATTTCCCCTTTGGCGAGAAAATCAAAGCGCATTTTTTTCGATTAGTAACCTTTCGGATGTCACCGCATTCAATGGGCGCATACAACAAATTAATATCTCCTGTGATTAACATATCTTTTAATATCATAATCATCAACTCCAAAAGAATTATATCATAAAAATCAGAATTTGTCTAGATATTAAAGTATCAAAATTGTTAAATTTAATATCACTTTGGCTATTGATTTCTTCTTTTGAATCTATTATAATAAAGGAAAACGAAGCATTTAAATATAATAGAAAGGAAATCATAAAAATGAAAGCAATTTTAGTCAATAAAGACCAATCCCTCAGTTGGTCTGACGTTCCCAATCCAATCATCAAAGACGAGGAAGTACTTGTTGAAATCCATGCTGCTGCTTTGAATCGTGCAGATTTAATGCAACGGGCAGGAGATTACCCTCCCCCTCCCGGATGCCCTGAATGGATGGGTTTAGAGGTATCGGGTGTCATCATTGAAATGGGATCTGATGCGAAGAAAAAATCCGATTGGAAAATAGGAGATAAGGTTTGTGCCCTCTTAGGTGGCGGCGGATATGCAGAATATGTAGCAGTCAAATATGATATGCTTATGCCTATCCCTAAAAACTGTTCTATAATCGAGGCGGCAGCCCTTCCCGAAGCCTTTGCAACGGGATATTTGAATCTCTTTATTGAAGGAAAAATCCAGCCCGGCAACACTCTTTTGATGCATGCAGGGGCAAGTGGATTAGCAAGTGTCATTATCCCTATGGCAAAAGCCTTTGGAATCCGCGTTATCACCTCTGTTCTTTCTGACGAAATCGCTGCATCTATTAAGCACTTAAATGCTGACATTATCGTAAACACATCAAAAGAAAATATTGCAGATGTTTTAAAACAGCAATTGGAGGAAGGGCATCCTGTAGATGTTGCCATTGACTGCTTGGGAGGAGAAATGATGGGTGAATGTCTTCCCTATCTGTCCCACGGTGCAAGATGGATTATGATTGCCGCTTTAGCAGGGACCAAAACAGAAATTGATTTAAAAAATATTTATGTAAGAAATGTAAGAATTATCGGCAGTACTCTTCGATCCAGAACCTCTGAAATGAAGGCAGAAATTCTGGCATCCTTGGTTCGGGATGTATGGGGGAAATTTGAAGAAGGTTTGCTAAAACCGACCATTTACAAAACCTTACCCATTACTAAAGCAGAAGAAGCTCATGAAATTTTGCAATCCTCCAAAAATGTAGGAAAAGTTGTACTAACAGTAAAATAAAAAGAAGGGAATCTGAAATGCCAACTTTCAGACTCCCTTCTTTTTTAGAGACAAATTTAGATTTCCTTCCTTATCTCTATTATCTTCTCTTAAAATCTATACTCTGATTCTGTAATTGAATTATTAATCACACTTTCAAACACAACGATATTTTGATATTTCTTCAAAGCATCCTCTAAAATAGAAGCTTCCTTTTTATTGACAATGCTTACAACCATTTCTTTATCTTCTCCTGTATATCCTCCGCTAACAGATGTTACGGTAGCTTGTAAATTCAATTCTTTTGTGATTTCTTCGCACAGCTCTCTAGCATTGTTGGTGATTATTTCAAACTTTACTGATTCCCCGCGCGATTTTTTGATTGAGTTCGTAGTTACAGTTGTTATAAGCGCGTATAATATACTGCAAACTACAGGCTCAATTTTGAAATCGTAAACAAAATATGCGGTGATTGCAACACAAAAATTGATAAAAAATATTACATACATCATGCTGTAATATGGTTTGTATTTTTTAACAATTGCAGCAACAATATCAACACCGCCGGCACATGCCTTTTCCTTTAATGTTACAACATATAAAAGTCCTCTGATTAGTCCGGCAATTATCGGAGCTATGACCGTACTTGTACCATTTGATGTATAATACCCATACTCTGTAATCCCTGCATATTTAAAAATCAAAACAGTAATGGAAAACACCACAACATAAAGCATGGACTTATATAGAAAACTTCTGTTTTTCAGGCAAATAAACGCAACTATGAATAAAGGAATATTTACAACAAGTGAAAGATAACCCATACTAACATTACTGATATCCTGTATCATTTTGCAC
The DNA here is from genome assembly GCA_045540615.1 of Clostridia bacterium. Taxonomy (GTDB): domain Bacteria; phylum Bacillota; class Clostridia; order HGM11514; family HGM11514; genus SIG438. Next base: position 138 of record JAZQHN010000150.1, on the reverse strand, counting down.
ATTCCGTCTATTCCTGCCGGTGCGAACTCATTTGGGAATATAAAAATTATGTAATTTAATGCCAGAGAAATAGCATAAATACAAATTAAAAAATAGCTTTTCATTTCTTTCCGACTCAATAAGTCGGAGGCCAAGCGG
>JAZQHN010000149.1:0-1640 GCA_045540615.1 Clostridia bacterium | reverse complement strand
TCTCGGCACAGTTTTTGCAACCGTTGGGCAGTTGTGACAGAAGACACAACCAAATAATATTTGGGCACCGTTCTCTCCCCTTTTGTAGCTTCCCGCAAAATTGCGGTCATTCCATTATATGCAGGAGATTATTGTTTGTTTCTTGCCTTTCCTCTCAAATCGTTTTTGAGAATCCGTTTTCTCATACGAAGATGCTCGGGAGTGATTTCCAACAGCTCATCATCAGCAATAAATTCCAAGCATTGCTCCAAAGATAAATTTCTGGGCGGGGTAAGCTTTAAAGCGTCGTCAGACCCTGCAGCGCGGGTGTTGGTCACATGCTTTTTCTTACATACATTCACCACAACATCTTCTGCACGACTGTTTTCCCCAACAACCATTCCTTCATACACTTCCACCCCGGGGCCAATAAACAGACTGCCTCTGTCCTGTGCATTGAACAAGCCGTAACCTACGGAAGAACCTGTTTCAAAAGCAACCAAGGAACCTCTTTGCCGCCCCCCGATCTCTCCCTTATAGGGCTGATATTCTTCAAACAAGCTGTTCATCACTGCCGTTCCCTTAGTTTCGGTCAGCAATTGATTTCGAAAACCGATTAATCCGCGAGACGGAATCAAAAATTCTAAACGAGTATAGCCTTGACTGGTAGGAGTCATGTTGGTCATTTCCCCTTTTCTGAGACTAATTCCTTCCATGACCGCACCTGTAAATTCATCAGGTACGTCAATCACAAGACGTTCTATGGGTTCGCAAAGTGTTCCGTCTATTTGTCTTGTAATAACCGCAGGCTTTGACACCTGAAATTCATACCCCTGACGGCGCATATTTTCAATCAGAACAGACAGATGAAGTTCTCCTCTTCCCGAAACGGTAAAAGTATCTGCTGAATCTGTTTCTTCTACTTTTAAGCTAATGTTAGACTCTAGTTCCTTAAACAAACGGTCGCGCAAATGTCGGGAGGTAATATAAGTACCGTCTTTTCCCGCAAAAGGACTGTCGTTCACCGAAAATTGCATGGATAGCACAGGCTGGTCAATCTCAACAAAGGGCAATGCTTCCGGCTTTGAAGGGTCGCAAAGAGTTTCCCCGATGTTAATATCGGAAAGTCCGGAAATGGCAACCAACTCTCCGGTTCCCGCCTCTTCAATGGCAATCCGTTTTAATCCTTCAAAATTATAAAGGGTGGAAATTTTGGCATTTTTAAAGGCACCATCACTTGTGCAAATAGTAACAGGAGCCCCGAGCTTTGCCACACCTCGTTCTACCTTTCCAATGGCAATCCGACCGGTATATTCATCAAAATCAATATTGGAAACCAACATTTGAAAAGGCTCTTCCATACTGCCCTTCGGAGGTGCAATATGACTCACAATCAATTCAAACAGAGGCTGCAAATCCGCAGCTTTGGGATTCTCAGGAGCCTCACTTGCCCAACCGTCTCTTGCAGAGGTAAAAATAACAGGAGAATCAATCTGTTCGTCCGTTGCATCCAAATCCAAAAACAGCTCCAAAACCTCATCCACAACCTCATAAGGACGAGCATTGGGTCTGTCCACTTTATTGACTACAATAATGGGTCTTAAATTTAACGCTAATGCTTTTTTTAGCACAAACCGGGTCTGTGGCATACAGCCTTCAAA
>JAZQHN010000148.1:0-2527 GCA_045540615.1 Clostridia bacterium | reverse complement strand
GTAAGAAAACATGATTTCAAAGTGTTTGGCTGGTATCGGATTGTATTGGGACTTTTGGTTCTTCTGATTTGCCTGGTTCTATAAAATGTAAAAGGGTTTGCGATTCCGCAAACCCTCAGACTGTCGAAAAAGTCGGTCTACCGCAAGCAAAGTAAAATAAAACAAGAAAAATCATATAAATTCAAAATGTACAATAACAAATAGAAACCCGTCAGGAAAATATCAAATTTTCCTGACGGTTGCTTGCTTTTTCAGAACTTCAACTCTACCGTACCCTCGTACGCCGACGAATTGAAGTTCTAAAAATATCCCTTCCTTTTTCCTCGTCTGCCAGCGTGTCGATAAGTTTATCGACACGCTGAGGGTTTGCGATTTTGCAAACCCTTTGTTTAGAATACAATATGATCGGGATACAACTTTACGGGAGATTCTCCCACCATAGGAATTTCACCGAAAATTGCTTCCACAAAAGCTTCCATCAATTCAGGTGATGCACCGTATGCATTGATAAAAGCATCTGCATTACCCAACAGTTCAAAATGCATATGGGGATATCCAAAGGAAACACCAATGGATTTTTCCTGACCTTTGGAAAAAGCATACAAATAAGTTTCTGCCTCTTTATCATACAGAGTCATAAAGCCTTTTGGTTGATGAGGTGCTACGTAAACTGCATAAATAATCAAATCACTGGTTTCATCTATCTCATTCATTTCAGCATCACTGCTGATTCTCCGTTGCAGACGTACATTCATCCCTCTGTCTTCAAAACTTTTTTTCATCATTTCAAGCTCTTCAAAAAAATAATCCTCATGAGTAGAACAAATAATGGTTACATGTTTCACTTTATTCTTATCAATAGGTAAAATATCCCTTCTGTCGCAAACTTTTGTAATAGCACGTTTTGCAATTTCCCGATTTACTTTTTTGGTTTCAGCAACAACTTCTTTTACAGTATAGGGAGGATACCAATATTTTTCTTTCAGCAAACCAATCTTTTCTTTTAAATCCAACACTCTTCCACATGCATCATCAATTCTGGATTCTTCAATAACACCATCTTTTACTGCCTGCTCAATAATATCTCCCGCACCGGGATAAGTACCAAGAAGAACATCATTTCCCGCATTGACCAAATCGATAATCATTTCTTTGTAATTATCATAACAGCCCGCCAATGCCGCCATAACAATTCCGTCCGTAATGACCACACCCTCAAATCCCATTTTTTCTTTCAATAAGTTGGTAATAATCTTTTTGGAAACGGTAGCAGGACGGTATTTCCCCTTCAATTTAGAATCATCAACTGCAGGAAAGCTGCTATGACTAATCATAATGGAATATACCCCTGCATCTATGACAGCTTGAAATATTTTTCCTTGCTCTTTTTCCCATTCCTCAAAAGACAAGGAATTAACTGTAGGAGAAAAGTGAGAATCTCGATAAACACAAGCGCGGCTTCCTCCTCCCGGAAAATGCTTTGCAGTTGCAACAACACCTTCCTCCTGAGTTCCCCGAATCTGGGCATTTACATGTAAAATCATACGATCCACGTCATCAGGAGCAGGCGTTCTCATAATAGCAGAGCTGTATCTTCCTCCAATATCCACGCAAGGAGCCCATCTCCAGTTTGCTCCTGCACAACGAAGTTCTTTTGCCACACATCTGGCAAGCTGATAAGTCAATTCTTCTGAATTTGCTGCACCTACAGCAGGATTACGGCATACTACGGACAAATCGGAAAATATATGTCCGATTCCTTCTGTTTCTGCATCCAAAGCCATAAAGGCGGGAATTTTACCGTAATCACTCTGTCTTTTGAGAAACTCTCTGTAGGGTGCTGATTCCAATTTATTTTCCTTCGTTTCAGTTAAATCAGGATTTTCCAGTTTATGAATGGCAGTTTGCTCCATCCAGTAAGAACCGAACTGTTCCTTTCCAATATATTTCTTTACCTTTTGTCGAGAACGCATATTGTTGGGATAGGTGTCCAAGTCTTCAAAATATACATGATATTGATAAGGAAGCAGGAGTTGTCCTATTTTTTCTCTTAGTGTCATATCCTTTAAATTTGGTTTTTTCATCAGTTGATACCACCTTTCAAAATATAATTTCAATTACAGAATCAAGGGGTCCGGATTGAGTTTCACAGGCGATACCCCTGTCATTTCAATTTCACCAAAAATTGCTTGAACAAACGCATCCATTAATTCCGGAGCAACTCCGTAAGTGTTAATAAAAGTTTCTGCATTCCCCATAATATCGTAATGAATATAAGGATACCCCATAGATACACCAATGGATTTTTCCTGTCCTTTAGAAAGGGCATGCAAATAAGTGGCACATTCCTCACCGTACAAGCCCATATGCCCTTTCGGTCTGTGAGGTGCTACAAAAACTGCATACAAAATCAAATCGCTGGTTTCATCAATTCTCTTCATCTCTGCATCGCTGCTGATTCTTCTCTGCAAATGAACCTTCATTCCGCGTTTTTCCAAATTTTTCTTTAGATGCTCCAACTGTTCAA
>JAZQHN010000147.1:0-1765 GCA_045540615.1 Clostridia bacterium | reverse complement strand
GTGTTATCCTGAACAGGAACCTCCTGACCGTCTACTGTTACCTTCGCCTCATAGCCTTCATCAGGAAGTAAAGTCAGGGTTTCGTCAGACTGATCATGAGCCTTGAAGGTGTTATAATACCGATTTTGTGTTTTTCCGTCAGCACCAACATAGCTATATCGGCTTACTGTAGCAAGACCGTGCTTTACAGCACCGTTTCCACCCTCTGCATTCACCGTCACAGTGTGTTGAGGAATGGCAGTCCCTGTATCAACTGCAACAAAATCATCCAATACAACGGAATCAAATCTTGTTCCGCCTTCCATTACAAAGTCCACCTGTGCAATATCCAAGCCAGCACCGTTATTATTTCCTTTCATCCAGACTTGACCGTCTAAATATACAGTAACCGTTTTATAGGTATTTACCAGTACTACCTGATGCCATCCCTTGCTTCTGTTCAGAGAGTTGCTCTTTAAGCCCGTCAATCCGTTATCCCACTGAGTGTTTGTGTACTTTCCTGCAGTGCTGTTCAAATACATGAGCAAGCTCAGTCTGCCGCCCTTAGCGGTTGTATCGTATTTACTGTCAAAAAATCCGCCGCTGTACATAGTAGAACCATTTCGCAGATGGATTCTTCCCTTTGAACCGTCTGTACCGTCATCATAGAACCAGTATGCAAAGGTTTGTGCACTTTTTTCGCTTAAGCCTCTGAGCAAAACGGTAGCATCTGTTTTCAGTCCGGAAACATCGCTACGTTTTTCAATTTTCCAAGCACCGTCACCTTCCCGATAGGTTGTGGTATCCACAGACGCTGCATACTGATACGCACTGTTTCCCGGTGCAATGCTTGTAGGAGGTGCGGAATCAAAATTCAAGGTTTGCCCCTTGGTTCCCACCATCATAATTATGGATTTTTGCACATTTCCACTCTTGGCGGTGATAATAGCAACACCCTGTTTATGAGCTGTTACGGTACCGTCTGCAGACACAGTGGCAACCTCATTATTATCAGAAGTGTATGTAACTGCAGGGTTTTCAATTATATTTCCAAACACATCTGTTGCTTTTACCGCAATTTTAGATGTATCGTTCACAGGAAGAACGGTTTTTTCGGTTCCGGATAAATCCAATGAAGCTACTTCATCAGAGGTAACCGTTACCTTGAAATCGTCGATGTAAACAACTGTTCCTTCTTTATAATTACCAAAGTTACCCATCATACAGGTTGTCTCAACATACCCTTGGGTTGCTCCTGTGGAACCTTCCTGGAAATCCTTAATGCTTACAGTAAAAGTAATCGTCTTCCAATCTGTAGACAAGGTAGGTCCTTGTGCAGCAGCTCCATAAGTTTGGTTTTCTCCATTCAAATCCACTGATTTAATACTTCCTGAGGGAGCAAGCCAGGTTGTCACACCGCTAACACTTGCCTTCGCCCGAAAAGAAATGGTATATACTTTATTCTTTTCAAATTTGACCTGAGGACCATTGAAAAATCTCTGAAGTACTTGCTTTCCGGTTTCCGCATTAACAGGAGTATCCGCAAGTGCCGTGTAAGTAACAGCACCGCCTTCATACCCACCTTCTGCCGAATAGCCTTCGGTGGCAGCATCTCTATCCGCCATCAAAGCTCTGTCTGCCTCTGTTTCTGCGGTTTCCCCTTCATCTAAGGTAAATGTCAAATTAACCAAAGTTGTCGTTTCAGCACCAACGCTGACCGCTGTCATCAAGCCGATTAACAAAGTCAATGTCAACAGCCATGATAACATTCTCTTGCTTGTTTGCT
>JAZQHN010000146.1:0-2395 GCA_045540615.1 Clostridia bacterium | reverse complement strand
ATTAGGAATGCAGAGGACGAAAATCAATTCCGTGGTACCACCTCAGTTCACCATTATCTCACGGTAACGGCCTCATCAGGTACTGACATACCTTAGTTCTGTGACGGGAACACCCGTTGCATCCTACTAAAATTTCTTCGTTCAGTGCACTGCTAACAGAAGGAATTCGTCAAGGTTATCACCTTTGCCTCGCACCAACCGGCAACTCTCTCCAGGCTCTTTCCAAGCTTACTTATTTCTGCTCAAACGCATTTTATTGTTTGTATTATATCACTTTAGACTGATAAAGTCAATAGTTTTGAAAAAATTTCTTTAAAATTTTATCTACCGAATGCCTGACGGTATACCTCGAATACAAAGCTGGTTGCAGGGATTGCCTCGGTTAAAGGCAAATGGCTACCGCCTTCACCGTGAAGAAATTGGTAAAAGCTTTCAATGGCTCTGGCATGACCGTTTCCCCAACAGGATTTTCCTTTATAAGAATGATCATCCTTGCAAAGAATGGTAATTTCATCACCGCAAATCTGATACAATGCCTGGTCAGCATAACGAAGCTTTCCTTTTTCAAAATTCAGCTCAATGCTCGCGGGATTGGTCCAGCTATAACCGTTGGTGGCAGTAAAGACTCCTCTGATGCCGCTTTCAAATTCAATCAGTACGTCAGCGGTATCTTCCACCTCAATATTTTTCACCATGCGGTTAGATGCAGCCGCTTTCATGGATTTTACGGGACCTGCCATCAGAAGCATCAGGTCGATGGTATGAATTGCCTGGTTAATAAGAACTCCGCCACCTTCTTGTTCCCAGGTGCCTCTCCATTCTCCCGAGGCGTAATATTCTTCATCCCGTTTCCAGCTTAAGTGACCAATGATTCCCAACAAAGAACCCAAAGCATTTTCACTCATCATTTGTCTGATTTTTTGAATACAGGTATTCTGACGGGTTTGGAACATGACGGTTACCTTGTCCTGATATCCGTTTTCTTCCACAAATTGCAATAAATCCTCCATTTCGGCAGTTGTAATGGCAATGGGCTTTTCCAACACCACCGCTTTTCCTGCGGTAAGAGCCGCCTTGGTCATGGAAGCATGAAGATAATGTGGGGTACAAATATGCACTACATCAATGGAGTCATCCTGAATCACATCTTCAAATGATGCATAAACAGGAACCTGATATTGTTTTCCCATGGCCTCTGCTTTTTCCTTGTCAATATCGCAGACGCCTGCCAATTGACCGTATTCTGATAACACAAGTCCTTCCGTGTGCATGGTGCTGATGGCACCGCATCCGATAATACATCCTTTTTTCATATTAGCACAATCCTTTTGTTTTTAAATATTGATAGCTGATTTCCAATGAGTCGAAGGGGTCGCCGGGACATTTGTCCTGTTCTACCAAAGCAAATTCTGCCTGGTCACAAGCCTTGATAATTTCATCCCAATCAAGATTTCCCTGACCGATTTCGCAATAGGTAGCCGTGTTGTCAGGCAGAGGCTTTAAATCCTTAAAGTGAATCATGCTTGCCCGTTTTCCCAGTTTCTGAATGAGAGCCGCAGGATTTAAGCCTGCAGCGGCAACCCAGCAGGTGTCCAGAATAAAATCAAAGGTTCCTTCTTCAATCAAATAATCATACATATGTTTTCCTTCGTATTTGATAAATTCAAACATGTGATTGTGATATCCGAACCGCAATCCTGCTTCTTTTAATTCCTTGTCAAATCCGTTCATTTTTTGGATGGTTGCCCGTAAATTTTCTAAGTTTTCACGGCATTCTCCCCAAATGCCGCCGATTCCTGCCACTTTGGCTCCCACGGTTTTATGATAATCAATGACCCAATCCATCTTTTCTTCATAAAAATCCATAGGCATATGAGTGCAAGCAACAGTCATGCCGTACTTGTCGCAAAGCTCTTTGATGGTATTGGCGGGAATTTCCCAACTGATTCCGGAAAGCTGAACCACCTTGTAGCCAATTTTTTGTAATTTTTGCAGGGTTTGTTCAAACTCTTCTGCAGTTTTGCAAAAGTCACGTACAGAAAATAATTGTGCACCGATTCTTTGATCCATCTCGTTCACTCCTCCTTTTTAATAAGTACCTGACATATCTCCTACCTTCTGACTGTCTACTGTCTTTTTGAAGGTAGAGGAATTGATTTTTTCTTGCAATAATCCGTAAAATTCATCATGAGGGAAGTTGGCAACGTCAGCCCATTTTCCTGTCCATGCGGAATAATGAATTGCATTTGATACGGTTAAACCGAAAATTCCTTCTTCACCGGGAGCTAAAAGATCTGTCCCGTGCAACACATGGGAAGCAAAGTTTTTGAAAATCCCCATATGCTGTTCTCCGCTGCCCTGTACAGGGATTTTACATTCCCAGCATTCAGGTCTG
>JAZQHN010000145.1:0-10589 GCA_045540615.1 Clostridia bacterium | reverse complement strand
CAAAAGCATTTGATAAACATGGAAACGGAGAATTTGACGCTATTGCGGGAAGTCTTGAATGGATGATTCGAAACCGGGTCCAAGTTGTGAATTTATCCTTTTCTTCCGAAGAACCCTCAAAGGGATATGAAGAGCTTCTTCAAAGAGCAAACAACCACGGAATCACATTGATTTGTGCTGCCGGAAACGAAGGCAGCAAAACAAAAAACACCATCGGCTATCCGGGAAAATTCCCGCAAACGGTAGCCGTAACCGCAATTTCTCCTAACCGAAAAAGGACAGAGTTCAGCTCAGCCGGTTACGAATCTGAGCTCTGTGCTGCAGGAGTCAATATTTATTCTACCTATCTCGGAAATTCTTACGCAAGTCTCAGCGGCACCTCTATGGCAACTCCTATTATCAGCGGTGCCGCTGCACTCATCCAAGCAAAAGGTATTTATCGTTACCGCCGTTTTTTATCCCCCAAGGAAATTCGGTTTTTACTTCATATGTATGCGGAAGATTTAAGCGGAAAAGGTTGGAATCCCTACTACGGCTACGGACTTTTTTCCTTCGGCAGATTGAATCAATCTGATTTTGTTCCATAACAAAGATGCAAAAAAATCCAGAACACAAAAGATGAAAAATCAATAGAAAAACTTTTAACACAAATTTATAAAATCATAAAAATATAGAACTACCTCGCATGATTTTTTCGAGGTAGTTCTTTCTGTTTTAATTACTTTCATCTTTAATTTCAGTAATACAGAGAAAAATATTAATTGATTGTTATCTGTCTTGAATTGGAACGTATTTTTGTCTGGTTGCAACACTTTTATATGCAGGACGGATAATTTTTCCGTTGGCATAAACTTCTTCAATTCTGTGTGCGCACCAGCCTACAATACGCGCCATAGCAAAAATGGGGGTAAACAATTCTTCCGGAATGTTCAGCATTTTATAAAGCAAACCGGAATAAAAATCGATATTGGTTACTGCATGACGGTCATACTTTTGACGGAGAACAGCAGGTACCAGTTTTTCAACCCGTTCATATAAATGATATTCTTCTTCATATTCTGTTCCCAAAGCCAGTTTTTCCACCTGTGCTTTCAACATGGTGGCACGAGGGTCGGAAATGGTGTAAACCGCATGACCGAAACCATAAATCAATCCCGTTTTGTCAAACTCTTCTTTATACAGTACCTTGGTCAGATATTGGAACAACTCATCCTCGTCCTCCCAGTTTGATACCTTAGATTCTAAATCAATCATCATGTTTCTTGCTTTGATATTAGCACCACCGTGCTTAAAGCCTTTTAATGCTCCGACAGCTGTTGCAATAACAGAATAAGTATCCGTTCCCGAGGAAGAAACAACATGAGTGGCAAATGCTGAGTTATTCCCGCCACCATGCTCTGCATGGAGCGTTAAGGCAATATCCAATGCTCTTGCTTCTTCTTCTGTATATTTATTATCCAATCTTGTCAAATGCAACAGATTTTCTGCAATAGAGGCATTTTGCTTGGGTGTATGAATGACCAAACTTTTGCCGTCATAATAATGTTGCTTTGCCTGGTAAGCATAAGCAATCAGAGAAGGAAACCGAGCCAGCAATGCAATGGACTGATTCATAATGTTGGTAAAGTCCAGATCATCCGGATTATCATCATAGGAATACAAAGCCAAAACTCCTCTTGCCAGCTTGTTCATAATGTTGTTACTGGGTGCTTTTAAAATCATGTCCTCTACAAAATTATCGGGAAGCTCTTGATTTTGAGTAATCAAAGAACGGAAATCCTCCAGTTCCGATTGAGAAGGAAGAGAACCGAACAACAACAGATAACAGGTTTCTTCAAATCCGAATCGATTTTCCTGCTCGCTGGCGGATACCAGATCTTTTACGTCAATTCCGCGGTAGAACAACCGACCGTCAATGGGCACTCTTTCGTTATCGTCAATAATATATCCGCGAACTTCCCCGATAGAGGTAAGTCCTACTAAAACACCTGTTCCGTCCGCATTACGAAGACCTCTTTTTACATTGTAGGCAGAGTAGCGATCCGGCTTGATTGTGTAATTTTGTTTTACTGTTTCTTCATTTTTATGGGACAAAACAGAATTTTCCTGAAAATTTTTTGACAAAGAAATAACCTCCTCTAGGGCGAAAATGAATGATAAAAGAAACATTAATTCAAAATTTCTTTTTTTAGTGTCTATATTATACCATATCTCGTTTTATTTTGCAAGTTTTTATTCGAGAAATTTCATCGTTTCGTATATTCCAAAAAAAATATTCAACTTTTTCTTCATTTTATATTGCAAAATGTTCAAAAATAGTGTACAATATATAATGATACTTTATGTCTTTCAAACGTAACTCGTTTGCAAAAGAGAAAATAAAACAGAGAGGATGGTTGTTATGGCAAGTAATCTGTTCCAGAATATGATGTATCAAATGAAGGATGTAATCGGTCGTGATGTGGGAATGTTGGACGATACGGTAACAGTAATTGCAAGTTCTGATTCTTCTATGCTCTATATGACTATGGATGCGGTTGAAGATGCTCTTTCCGAAACCTTTGGAATTTTCACCTGTGACGGATATACTTACAAGGTAGTAGGTGTACGGAATAAAATTGAGTATATTGTATTTGTTCAGGGCGAAGATGAAGAAGCGAAAACTTTTTGTTCCATGGTTGCGGTCAGTGTTGCAAATCTCAGACAAATTTATGATGAAAAGTTTGACAAAGCAAATTTAATAAAGAATATTATTTTGGATAATATCTTACCGGGAGATATTCATTTGCGGGTAAAAGAATTAAGAATTTCTCCTACTGCCAGCCGTGTAGCAATGCTGATTCGGATTACCGAAGGAGAGGATGTGTCTGTTTACGAAATCATTCAGAATATGTTCCCTGAAACGGATAAAGATTTTATTATCAATCTGAATGAAAAAGATTTGGTTTTGGTGAAGGAAGTAAAACCCGGAACCAATCCTAAGGATTTGGAAAAGCTGGCAAAAGCCATTGTGGATACCATCGGTGTTGAGGTTTATGTAAAAATCAATGTTGGAATCGGAACGGTTGTGGATAATGTAAAGGAATTGGCTCGTTCTTACAAAGAAGCACAGGTAGCAATGGAAGTTGGCAAAGTATTTGATGTAGAAAAAACCATTGTGAACTATGAAAATTTAGGAATCGGCCGATTGATTTATCATCTCCCCACAAAGCTTTGCGATATGTTTTTAAATGAAATTTTCAAAAAGGAATCCATTGAAGTACTGGATCAGGAAACCATTATTACCATTCAGAAATTCTTTGAAAATAACCTGAATGTCAGCGAAACATCCAGAAAGCTTTACGTGCACCGTAATACTTTGGTGTACCGTTTGGACAAAATTTATAAATTGACAGGTTTGGATTTAAGAAACTTTGATGATGCTATCGTATTTAAAGTTGCCATGATGGTAAAACGGTATTTAGTTTCCAATCCGACCAAAATTTAAGGAGGTGCCGCTGTGATTCAATTTGAAAATGTAACAAAAATTTATGATGGGGAAACAACTGCTTTGGAAAAGGTTTCATTTCATATTGAAGAAGGCGAATTTGCATTTGTAATTGGTCCGTCCGGTGCCGGGAAATCTACAGTAACTAAGCTGATTACCAGAGAAGAGCTACCTACAGAAGGAACTATTTTAGTAAACGGAATTGATGTGGCGAAGCTTCGCCGCTCCAAGGTGCCGTATTTACGACGAAATATCGGAATGGTATTTCAGGATTTCAGATTACTGTCCCAAAAAACCATTAAAGAAAATATAGAATTTGCCATGGAGGTTGTAGGTGCCTCTCCCAAGGAAATTAAAAAAACGGTACCAAAACTTCTGAATATGATCGGGCTTTCTGCCAGAGCAAATGCTTATCCCGACCAACTTTCGGGTGGCGAGCAGCAGAGAGTTGCTTTGGCTCGTGCATTGGCAAATCAACCGCCTGTTCTGATTGCAGATGAACCGACAGGAAATCTGGATCCCAAAAGTTCAGGGGAAATTATTCAGTTGCTGAATGAAATCAACAAGCAGGGAACGACCGTAATGGTGGTAACCCATGACAGAGAAATTGTAAATTCACTGAAAAAACGAGTCATCACTATCTCGGACGGTCACATTTTCAGTGATGAGGAGAAGGGAGAATATCATGAAGCTCCGGTCCTTTAATTATTTGAATAAAGAAGGTTTGAAAGGAATTTGGCACAATCGTCTAATGAGCTTTGCTTCTATTATGACGGTAACGGCAAGCTTGATTATTTTCAGCCTGTTTTTGATTCTCAGCCTTAATGTAGAGCACATGGTGAATCAAGTAAAGAAAGAATATGAGTTATTAGTGGTTGTTGATGAGCATGCAGATGAAGCAACCATTCAGGGAATCGGAAAAGCCATTGGCGCTTTGCCTCAGGTAGGGGACGTACGTCTCGTAACAAAGGAAGAAGGCTTGGAAGATTTAAAAGAAACTATGGATAGTCCGGAATTGTTAGAGGGCTTAGAGCTTGACAATCCTTTACGCAATACCTATCGGGTTTCTCTGAAAAATTTAAATCAGTCTGTAGAGGTAATGGAGCAAATTTCTCTGATTTCCGGGGTTGTGAAAATTAATTCCAATCAGGAAACGGTGGCTGCATTGCAAAATATCACTCGAATTGTCAATATGGTTGGTTTTTGGCTGTTTGTATTATTGATGATAGTCTCTATTGCAATTATTACCAATACCATTCGTTTGGCAGTGTATGCCCGTCGAAAGGAAATTAATGTAATGAAATTTATCGGTGCAACCAATTGGTTTATTCGTTGGCCCTTTATCGTAGAGGGAATAGTAATCGGACTGATTGCAGCACTGATTTCCTTTGGTATCGCATACGGTGGATACTATTATATTTCTGTCAGCTTTAATTCTATGCTTGGAAACGGTCTTGCGGGTTTGAAGCTGATTGAACCCTTTACCATGATGAAATGGGTTGGGGTTTCTTCTGTTGTACTTGGGGTGTTCAGCGGAATTACGGGCAGCACAATTTCTGTCCGCAAACATATGAAGGTGTGAGCAAGAAGGAAACAATAGGAGGTACGGTTTTGAAACGAAAAACACTTATGGTGACAGCAATCATCCTTTTGATGTTTGTGTTGATAACCAGTTTAGGGTCTGCTTTTTTGAGCATTGCATTTGCACAAACAGCAGAAGAGGAAGCAGAACAAGCTCGTCAGGAGCAAGAAGAGACTCAGAAAAAGATAGATGAAAATAAAGAGCAACAAGGAAATATGCTGGAATATAAGGGTCAATTGGATGAAAATATCAATGCACTTCATTTGCAGTTGGAATCCTTGGACGAAACGATTATTTCTACTCAATCAGAGCTTGATAAATTGGAAGTTGACTTGCAACAGGCTCAAAAACGGGTTGATGTCCAGGATGAATTGATGAAAAAAAGAATTCGGATAATGTATGAAGATGGTGCATTAGGGTACTTGGATGTGCTTCTCAGTGCAAAAAGCTTTTCAGATTTAATGAGCCGAATTGAAGCAATTAAAACAATTACGGAATATGATGCCAATCTTTTGAATAATTTTGAAAAAGCAAAAGAAACGGTAAAAGAAAATAAGACGTTGGTAGAGCAGCATAAGCAATCTTTGGAATCTGCTCGGGACAGTAAGACGCAAAAACAAACGGAACTTCAAGGACAATTAGAGCTTGCACAGGCAGAAATTGACCGATTGACAGCTGAGGAAGGGTCTTTGCAAGAGGCTTTAGAGGCTGCAAGATTAGCGGAAGAACAAGCAAATCAGAGAATTGCGGCTGCTATGGCAGCATCGGGTGGATATGTAGATACCAGTTCGGATGTTTATGTTCCTGCCACAGCCGGAACCTTTATTTGGCCTTTTGATCGCTCCTATCCCATTACTTCACCTTTTTCCTACAGAGTCAGTCCTATCTGGGGCAGCTCTGAACTGCATACAGGTTTAGATATCGGTGCTCCTTACGGAACAACCATCCGTGCAGCTGCTGCAGGAAGAGTATTGGTTTCTGAATTTAATACTGGAGGATACGGAAATTTTGTTGTTATTGATCATGGCGGTGGGTACTCTACTCTTTATGGTCATGCCAGTCTAAATTTGGTTCAAGCAGGGCAAACAGTGGTACAGGGTCAAGCAATTTCTCAGGTAGGAAGTACCGGTTGGTCCACAGGACCCCACTTGCATTTTGAAATTCGGTTAAATAACTCTCCTGTTGATCCGTCACCTTATGTATTGCAATGATGTTGCTGATTTGATTGAGTGCTTTTGATAGAAAGGCGGCTTTATATTTGAAACAGTATACAAAATCTTTTGTAATTAAGCTATCCCTCCTTTTGGTAGGAGGGACTGCTGTGCTGACAGCCTTGTTTGTCAGCTTTATGTTCATTGTAGGAGGATTTTTGGGAAATGCCCCTACTCTGATGAAAATACAAAGAATTAAAAATTTGATTGATACTTATTATTATAAAGAATATGATGCTCAATTAGTAGAGGATGGTGCATTTTACGGAATTCCTTGGATGTTGGGCGATCCTTATTCAGGCTATCTATCTCCTGATGATGTAGAGCTTTTAAAGGAAACGGTCAGTGGAGAATATATGGGAATCGGTGTGGAAGTAACCGTTGATCCGGAAGATGGTTTGATTACGGTTATTTCTCCTATTGCAGATACACCTGCGGCATTAGCAGGAATCCGTACAGGAGATAAGTTTTTGACCATTAACGAAAAAGAGGTAACAGGAAGTACGTTGGATGAAGTGGTTGCCATGCTCCGCGGAACCAAAAAAGAAGAAATTAAGCTAGAGCTTTTGAGAGATGGAGAAACGATTACTTGTACTGTAGTTCGTGATGAAATTGTGGTTCACAGCGTGTCAGGAAAAATGCTGACAGATTCTATAGGATATTTGAAAATTAGTTCCTTTGATGAAACTACCTTGGAAGATTTCCCCGATATGTTAACAAATTTGGAAGAACAAAATGCCCGTTCTGTCATTTTAGATTTGCGGGGAAATCCCGGCGGAACGGTAGACGCCGCTCAACTGGTGGCAGATATTTTGCTGGATGAAGGTATATTCTACTATACCATGGATAAAAACGGCAAAAAAGAATATTTTGAAACAGAAGAGTCAATGGATAATATTCCTGTAGTAGTGTTAATTAATGAAGGAAGTGCCAGTGCATCAGAAATGTTAGCAGGAGCACTTAAGGATCGTGGCAGGGCCACCTTGGTAGGAACCACGACCTACGGAAAAGGAATTATGCAACAGCATTTTATGGTAGATGGAACCAGTATGCTGAAATTGACCACTCACGAATTTTATACCCCAAACGGAAATCGGATTCATGAAACAGGAATTTCTCCTGACGTTGAAGTGACCATGGATACTGATGTAACTTTGGGTGATTTAAAACAGGATATTCAACTTCAAAAAGCAATTTCGATAATCACTGAATAACAAGCCCTCCTTTCGGCATATATTAGGATGACGAAAGGGGAAATCATATGCAACAGTTTCTTTATGTAAAAAAAGAAAGGAAAAAAGGAATTTTTCCTGTTTTTGAGATTGAGGAGAAGGAATCGTATCTTCTTTGTCATTTGCATCGCAGTAACAAGCTTTTTGACTACTATACGGAAAGAATATTAAAGAGGAAACAGCTCCCTGTTTTTTCAGAGCTTGCAATAGGAACAATCCCTGTATATCAACCTCATAAAAAACTGTATTATACCCACTTGGAATCGGTGATTCGTAAGGTGGGTCGTCGATTGAATACGGATTTTTCAAAATTGGATATGGGAATTTTATGTCAGACAGCAGACCAGGTAATTCCTTTGATTCCGAGATTAACCGCACCTGTTATCTGGGTGTTTTGCTCTCAGGAAGGATTTCGGGAGGATGATGCTTCCTGTCCTGTTTTTTTCAGTCGCGAAATAGTGAATATAAAACGACTTCCTGCGGTGATTGCATTAACAGAGCATGAAGGATTGAAATTATTATCTCCTGAGACGGTTTTATTTAATCTGACAGAACAAAATATCAAAAGAGAATATACAATAAATGATGCGTGGAGCAAAATTCCTGCATCCTTGCAGGATACGGAAATTCCTCGTAACGTATTGAACAGCATTCTGTTCGACTTGAATCAAGTCAAAAAAATCTCTGCATTACAGTGGGGATAAACCATATAAAATATTATAATAAAAGGGTGAACAAAACAATGGCGGAAAGTAAAAAAGTTATTTTGACATCTGAGGGACTGGAAAAATTGGAGCAGGAATTGGAATATTTGACGACAGAAAAACGTCAGGAAGTAGCAGCGAAAATTAAACAGGCGTTGGCTTTTGGAGATTTGTCTGAAAATTCGGAATATGACGAAGCAAAAATTGAACAGGCCCAGGTGGAAGAACGAATTAAGGCACTGGATAATATGCTGAAAAATGTGCAAATTATCGAAGAAGACGGCATTGATACCAAAAAGGTAGGTCTTGGCAGTAAAGTAAAAGTACTGGATATTGAATTTGACGAAGAAATGGAATATACCATTGTAGGTTCTACCGAAGCGGATCCCAGCCAAAATAAGATTTCTGATGAATCCCCGGTAGGAAAAGCTTTATTGGGACAGAAAAAGAATAAAATTGTAGAGGTTACTGTTCCGGCAGGTGTAATCCAACTGAAAATTTTATCCATTACAAAATAAGTTTTACGACAGAAAATTTCATGAGAAAGGATGACTGGAATGTCAAACGAACAGAATCAAGTTGAAAATACACAGGAATTGTCCGAATTGTTGCAAATCAGACGGGACAAGCTGACAGAGCTTCAGCAGGAAGGAAGAGATCCGTTTCAGATTACTAAATTTGAACGAACTCATACTTCGAAAGAAATTTGCGAAAACTGCACAACCGAAGAACGTACTATTAGTGTACGTGGAGAAGAAAAACAAGTTACTGCAAAGATTTCTCCTCTTGACGGTAGCCAAGTTGTTGTAGCAGGCAGAATCATGTCCAAGCGTGGTATGGGAAAGGTAGGCTTTGTTCATATTGCGGATACAGACGGTCAGATTCAGTTATTTGTAAAAAAGGATATTTTGGGAGAGGAAGAATATAATCGTTTTAAGAAACTGGATATTGGTGATATTGTAGGTGCCCAAGGGGAAGTGTTTACCACACAGACAGGGGAAGTATCTGTTCGGATTGACAATATTATCTTGCTGTCCAAATCCTTATTGCCTTTGCCCGAAAAATTCCATGGTATGACAGATACGGATATGCGGTACAGACAAAGATACGTAGATTTAATTATGAATCGCGACGTAAAGGACACCTTTGTAAAACGTTCTAAAATCATTGCTTCCATCAGAAATTATCTGAATGAACAAGATTTTCTGGAAGTGGAAACTCCTATGCTGGTTTCCAATGCAGGCGGTGCTGCAGCGCGTCCCTTTGAGACCCATTTTAATGCATTGGACGAAGATTTTAAATTGAGAATTTCTTTGGAATTGTATTTAAAACGATTGATTGTAGGTGGTTTGGAACGAGTCTACGAAATTGGTCGTGTATTCCGTAATGAAGGCTTGGATACCCGTCATAATCCTGAATTTACATTAATGGAATTGTACCAGGCATATACTGATTATCATGGTATGATGGATTTGACTGAAAATTTGTACCGTCATGTTGCAATGGATGTATTGGGTACCACCAAATTGGTATATAATGGTGTGGAAATGGATTTGGGTAAGCCCTTTGAACGAATTACCATGGTAGATGCAGTAAAAAAATATGCCGGCGTAGACTTTAATGAAATTAAAACATTGGAAGAAGCCCGTGCAATTGCAAAAGAACATCATGTGGAATATGAAGAACGTCATTCTAAGGGTGAAATCCTGAATCTTTTCTTTGAGGATTATGTAGAAGAACATTTGATTCAACCTACTTTTGTTATGGATCACCCCATCGAAATTTCTCCTCTGACAAAGAAAAAACCGGAAAGTCCCGATTATGTAGAACGGTTCGAGTTCTTTATGAACGGTTGGGAAATGGCAAACGCTTACTCAGAACTGAATGATCCCATTGACCAAAGAGAACGGTTCCGTGCTCAGGAAGAACAGTTGGCACAGGGAAATGAAGAGGCTAACACTACTGATGAAGACTTTATGAGAGCATTGGAAATTGGTATGCCTCCCACAGGCGGTATCGGATTTGGAATCGACCGCATGTGTATGATTATGACCGATTCTGCTGCCATTCGTGATGTTTTGCTGTTCCCAACAATGAAGCCACTTGATAAATAATGCTGAAATAACAAGGTTTTAGGTGTTTCACTACACCAAATACTGCACCAATGTGTGCAAAAAATTGAAAAAAGGCGCCTAATGTTTGAAGACTACGGAAATAATTCCGTAGTCTTTTTTATCGAAAAATATTGACATTTTTTATTAAAAATGATATCATTATATCAAGATATAATGATATTAAAGAGGTGAGGCAAGTGGATGAAAAAACGAAGCAGGTTCAAGTAAGATTGACACCTAAACTGCATAACGAATTAAA